>DAOVCF010000056.1 GCA_030670165.1 Candidatus Stahliibacteriota bacterium
GGAGGATATGGTTGCCTACCTGGCTCCCAACTGGGGAGAATGGGCCCAAAGATCCGATCTCACCGCTGAGCAGGCAAAGCCTGAGATCAGCGGAATGCTTTCAAACCTTAAGCGCTGGAAAGCGTAAGGAGGAGTGATGTCCAAGATAGTTCACATAGAGATCCCGGCGCCGGATCTCGAGAAGGCCAAGGAGTTCTACTCAAAGGTTTTTGGGTGGAAGGTCGATATGGAACCTGAGATGGACTACGCGGTGTGGTCCCCACCGGATGAAGACGCCGTAGGCGGCGGGTTCAGCAAACAAGCCAAGCCCTCCACCGAGGGTGCCCTCCTGCATATCGGAGTGGATGACATCGAGGCCAAGCTTAGAGAGATCCAGGCCGCAGGCGGCAAAACCGTCACCCCAAAAACCAAGATCTCCGATGAGTGGGGCTACTACGCCGAGTTCCTCGACGTCTTCGGCAACAAGCTCGGCATGTGGTCCAAGAAGTAACCCGTAACACACCGTAACACACCGTAACTCACCATAACCCACCTACATAGAATTCGTTCAGTAAATTTAAGGGGTACCTTAAAGCACCCCTTATTGTTATTCTTGAAGATTTCTTATCTCGCCAGGATAGCCTTTACGGTAACCGATTCATTGCCGGCGACAAGCCTTGCAAAGTAAACGCCTGCAGATACCTTGTTAGCATTCCATGTAAATGTGGACTGCGACGAGTTCAGCGCGAATGTTTCAACTGCCCGGCCGTCAACCGAGTAGAAGGTTAGCCTACCTTGCATACCGGCGGGAAGGCTGTAGTTGAGTGCAGGGGTAGCCGAAAGGTTTCCGACTATTTCCAGAGTGAGAGAGGAAACCGTTGGGGTTTCTTCTACGCCGGCAAAGAGCGGTCCATCGCTACGGGCATGATAGATTTCATTGTCACCATCTGAGTTGTTCCAGAAGAAGATATGACCGAATCTTTGATCGTCAGAGATAAAATACCGTCCGAGAATGGCAAAGTCGTCTACACTATTATCGGTTACCCGACCGATATCCCATACACCACCGACATTATTCGCGTAGAAGATTTCGGCATCGCTCGACTCAAGAGCCATGTAAGCTATGTGGACATTCTTATAGGGGTCGACGAAAAGCGTAGGATAGAGATCGGAGTAATCGTTGCTTGTGACCTTGCTTTCCTGCCAGGAACCGGTTACATTGTTGGCGTAGTATATCTCATTGTCGCTGCCGTCACTTTTTGCATAGCAGATGTGTGCGTAGTCTTCGTTATCCAAAACGAGATAAGGGAGCGAATTGGCTCCGAAACCGCCTGCTATAAGCTCAGGTGACGTCCAGATACCGGCCGTCTTTTTAGTGTAAAAAAGTACCACGCCATCTGTGTAGACGATATGAGGGTTGCCGTCAGAATCGAGAGCCAGCCAGGGATACCAGTCATTCCAGCCATTATCGGTAACCTGCTCGGATACCCAGGAACCGGTGACGTTGTTGGAATAGAAAATCTCAGCATCGCCGCCGGTTGTCTTGTAATAGACCATATGGGCGAATCCATTTTGATCGATTTCGATTGACGGCCAGGAGTCATTGTCACCATCATCGGTGACCCGCTCTATATCCCAGCTTGACGGGGTCCCGCTGCAATAAGAGATTTCTCCGTCAGGAGTATCTATCCACCAGAGTGCGATATGGGCAGTAGCTTCTCCAGGCCTTGAGGCGATATCCAGTCCGATGTCACTGGTTGAGTTATCGGTAATCCTGGAGGTAGCCCAGGGGCCTGAGGAGTTGTCGGCAACGAAGGCCTCATTATCTCCATCATTGTGGGTATAGACTACCGTTAGACCTGATGGAACAGAGGTGACAAAAGGATACATGTCAGATTCGGTGTTGTCGGTTATCTGTTCTATGGTCCAGGTTGCTGCGGGGGATAGTGTAACAATCCCGATGCATAGGAGAAGCACTCCCAACATTACATGCTTACGCATTATCTTCCTCCTAGAGTTTGAGGTTTTTTTTAGCTCTATTCCTCCCTCAGTTACGCTAAAACGCCCACCTCCTTTTTTCTTTCAGCATTGCTCCTTTCTTTAGGTCGCTTTATGTCCTCAGCTCCTCATGAACTTGAGACACACCAAGCTGCCCATTCCATCTGAAAGAATAATACAGTATAAAGATAATTATTAATTTGTCAAGGGGGGGATTTTAATCTGCGATGTGATGGTACACCCACATGGTGGTACAGTTGAGTTGTTAGGATTAAACATATTGAGGGAGGAGAAGATGAGTCAACTGCTCAGATTTAGCTTTCGGATACTTGTGAATTCCTCCAGTACGTCAAACACCTGGGGTCGGATTATTAACACTTGACGATGAGGTTTACACATGTAGAATAACCTCATGGGTGACGAAGTGCTCACATGTCCCAAGTGCGGCTCAGAGGAGCTCGTGAACTGGGGAACAAACCGAAGGATGTGCCGGCGATGCCATGAGGTATTCCTCCTCACACAAGAGGAAATCGAGGATAAAGAAGAAAGTCTTCAAACCGCCTCAGAGCGCGCCGAAAGATTCCTTGAGTCCTTACGCGCAGACCGCGAAAAGGCGAAGGAAGAATACGACCGCAAGGAGAAGGCTGCCTTGGTACTGGAGGAGGAAGCGGTAGGGATCGCTTCGGAGCCTTCCACCCAGCCAGAGGCGCTCCAAGAAGTAACAGCAGAACCTGAAGCGAGTGCTACCCAAGAGTTCGAGGAGTTCTACGCAAATCTCAAGTCAGAACAGCGCAGACAAGCGGAAACGCACGCGGCAAGACCTCAGATTCCTGCCCAAAAAAAGAAATCGTCTGCCAGGAAAGCGATAGTTTGGGTTGTTCTCGCAGTGGTGATCTGGCTTGTTCTCGTAATCATCTGCAGCCTAAGGTAAGGTATGAAAGAAAATTCCCAAGAAAAACAGAGGGAATCTCGCAGGAACACTTGGCTTGCGGTGCTTTTATTCGTTCTTCTTATCGTAGGGATAGGAATAATCTTTGCGCTAGTAGACCTCATCTTCTCATTCTGACCCACAAGTAGTTCTTTAACGTCCCTTGACAATTCTACAATCAGGGGAATCAGGGGTATGGTTATTGCGATATTAGGAAGACAAGAATGATACGCATAAAAAAAGAAGCTTCCTTGGTGGATAAGGCTGATGCGTTACTTCTGGCGAAGTTCTCGATTGCTGAAGGCAGTTGGCAGGGATTGTTAATCGGTAAAGGCAGCGACTAAAAAGACTATTCAAAATGCTCGATAAAAGGTAGGGACGAGGCATGCCTCGCCCCTACAATTAATATCGGGTGGTGCTGACAAAAGGGTCTCAGCGTTCCTTGATCAAGGGCACAATGCCAGGTAACTCCTTGCCTTCCATGAACGCAAGGCATGCGCCGCCGCCTATAGATACGTGGGAGAGCTTATCCTTAAAGTCGAAGGCCCGCAGCATGGCAAGTAAGTCTCCGCCGCCGGTGACCGTGATTGCTCCTCGCTCGTTAGCGGCAACGACTGCTTTCGCCACCTCAAGCGAACCCTCGGCAAAAGCTGGCTCTTCAAAGGCTCCCAGTGGCCCGAACCACAGGATGGTTTTTGCATTGGAGACGAATTCGGCAAACGCCTTTCGGGTCTGGGGGCCGATGTCAAAGCCCTCGAGATCGTCAGGGAAGGCGTCGGCTCGAACCACCTTTTTCTTCTCCGGCTCGGCATAGGTGGGCGCGGCCACGTAGTCTATAGGCAGTTTGACCTTGGGCGAGTCGGCAATGTCGTCTATCTCATCCACCAGATCCTCGTCCACTATGGATTGGCCCACCGACAATCCTCTTGCCACCTGCACCGTGTAAGATGATCCGCCGCCGACAAGAACCTCATCGACCTTATCCAAAAGGAAACGGAGCGAGCGAACCTTATCCTGGATTTTTTTGCCGCCTATGATTACGATGAACGGTTTCTCCGGGGCGTGCAGCACCTTCGAGAAGTAATCGGCCTCCCGTAAGAGAGAAAACCCTGCGGCAGGGTCATTGAACAGGGTTGGCAGAAGCGAGATGCTGGCGTGTTCACGATGCGATACCGGGAAGGCGTCATTAACGTAGTATGAGCCGTAGGAAGCCAATTTCCTGGCGAACTGTGGATCATTTTTTCTCTCACCGGGATGGAAGCGAAGATTTTCCAACAGGAATATCTCACCCGCGTGAGCTGCATCGATGCTTGCTTTTGTTACGTCATTTAAGGATTCGGAAAGGAAGTTAACCGGGTGGTTAAGAAGGGTCTGGAGCTCTGGCAGGACGCGTGCTAAGCTCATCTCAGGCTGGGGACCTCCCTGCGGCCTGCCCCAGTGCGAGAGGATGATTGGCACAGCCCCGCGTTCAAGCAGGTACTCCAAGGTATCAAGCGTTCCCTTGATACGGGCGTCGTCGGTAATCAGGCCTTCGGGGTTGACCGGAATGTTGTAGTCTACGCGAACGAGAACCCTATCGCCTTTCTTTATGGGCAACTCGGCTACGCTACGTAAAATCATAATCTTTCCCCCATGTAGAGCACTAGATCTTTTATTCGGTTCGCATAGCCCCACTCGTTGTCGTACCAGGCAAAGACCTTTACCAGATTACCGTCTACCACCGAGGTCAGGGGAGCGTCAAATACGGCCGACGCAGGATTGGTGGTTAGGTCTACCGATACCAGTGGTTCGGTGCTGTACTCCAGAATCCCTTTGAGATTCCCATCGGCAGCTTTCTTGAACGCGGTGTTGACCTCATCCACTGTGGTAGGCTTCTTGACTACCGCCGCGAAGTCAACGATAGAGACATTCGGTGTGGGGACGCGTATAGCCATACCGTTCAGCTTACCGGCAAGATGGGGCATAACCTCGATGATCGCCTTGGCTGCACCGGTGCTTGTGGGAATCATTGAAAGGGCAGCGGCCCTTGCTCTCCTTAAATCCCTGTGCGGAGTGTCAAGGATACGCTGGTCAGCGGTGTAGGCGTGTATGGTGGTCATGAAACCCTTCTCGATCGTAAACGCCTCATCCAGTACCTTAACCACGGGGGCCAGACAATTGGTTGTGCATGAAGCGTTGGACACGATGTGATCGGAGACCGGATCGTAGGATTCGTGGTTTATTCCCATGACGAAGGTGGGCACCGGGCCCTCACCCTTGGCAGGCGCCGATATTATAACCTTCTTTGCACCGGCCTCAAGATGGGCAGAGGCTTTTTCGTAGGTTCGGAACAGCCCGGTTGACTCAACCACGATGTCCACACCCAGCTCTTTCCAGGGCAGGGCGGCCGGGTCCTTTTCTGCAAGTACCTTTACATCTCGTCCCTCGATCGTGAACCCGTCGTCTTCGGAAACTGCATCAAGATGCTCGCCGCGGTGAACCGAGTCGTACTTCAAAAGATGCGCCAGGGTCCTGGCATCGGTGATATCGTTGACCGCAACGAACTCGAGTCCTTTGTCCCTGAAAGCACTTCGGAAGAACAGACGTCCTATTCTACCAAAGCCATTGATGGCTACTCTCACCGCCATGTTTCCTCCTAGTTTTTCTTTTTCGCGCCTCTCAAAGCGCGAAGTACTTTACGAACTCAGCGGGAGTAGGATAGGACTCGATTTCTTCTATCTCTTTCTCCTTTGTTTTGATCCACTTATGGATTAACTCTTTGGGGAATAAGCCTTGCTCGGTGAGGAACGAGGCATCTACGTTGAGTGCCCCAAGTGCTTCGGTAAGGCTTGCTGGCAACCGCGGGAACCGGTCGTCGTCGGTCTCGGGCTGGTTTTTGATCAGTTCGCCGGGATTGAGGTCCTTACTGACCCCATCAAGCCCTGCCAGAAGGATTCCTGCAAGGGCAAGGTAGGGATTCGAGGTTGCGTCGGGCACCCGGTACTCGAAGCGCAGATCCTTTGCTCCCCTTACGTATCCTGGTACCCGGAGAGCGGCCTTTCGGTTGGCACGGGAATGGAACACCTGGGAGGGTGCCTCCATCCCGCCTGTCAAACGACGATAGGAGTTGGTGGTTGGATTCGTAAAAGCACACAAGGCCCTCGAATGCTGGATTATGCCGCCCAGAAACATGAGTGCCGTTTCAGAAAGTTCGTTTTCGTCTTTCTCGGATGAGAACACGTTGCGGTCGTCCTTCCACAGCTGGATGTGGATGTGCATACCGCTGCCGGCTTCATGGGCAAGGGGTTTGGGCATGAAAGTGGCGTATATCTCACCGGCTCGAGCAGCGTTCTTGATAAGATATTTGACGGTTTGAATCGCATCACCTGCTTGCGAAATATCAAGCAAAGCCGTTTCTATCTCTGCCTGAGCGTAGCCTCCCACCTCGTGGTGATGATACTTTACCTCTATCCCCGCTTCCTCGAGAAGCTTTACCATCTCGCTGCGCAGGTTGGCAAAGGCATCCGTTGGAGGCGTGATGTGGTAGGCGTTCTGCAGTCCCGAAGGTGGCTCTGCCTCGCACGAGGAGACAAGATAACCAGAGGCGGTGGTTTCCAGGTAGAACTCAGCCTCGTCAAACAGATAGAACTCAAACTCAGGCAGCACTAGTATGCGGTCGGCCACCCCTTCTTGGCGTATGAGAGCCACTACCTTTCGGAGTATGTTCCGGGGACAGGCGGAAAAGGGAGTTTTGCCGTCAGGTTCATAGATATCGCCGTAGAGGCTTGCAGTGGGTCGCTCGTAGAACGGATCTATGAAAAGGTGTGAGGTGTCCGGTTTCACTACGAGGTCGGATTCGGCAACGTTACGGAAGCCACCGAGTGAGGAGCCGTCGAATCCCACCCCATTGGCAAGAGCCGTCTGGAGCCTCGCAATGGGAAAGGTGATGTGGTGAAGCCTACCTGAGAGATCTGAAAGTTTCAGATCCACAAATTCAACACCGCCTTCCTTCAACTCGTTCATCAACTTTTCCATCAGAACTCCTGTGTGATTTGAAACCGCACGCTTCTAGTCCAGCCCTCGACCGGGCCGGTTAAGATGTCTGCCAGAAGGAACTCCGCTCCCGTGCCCTCGTAGATCTCCCACTTAAAAGATAATCCAAGATTCAGAACATCCTCTTGCCTTTGGGGATACACAGTTAACTCAGGAGTAATACTGAAGACATCACCCAGCACAACGTCTGATACAGCGTAGAGATGAAAGGCATTCTCATCCAGTAGATCGTAACCCGCTCCAAGGCCCAGATCAAACGCTACCCATCCTGCTGGAATCAGCTTCCCTGCAACGAGGTAGAACCCTGCCTGATTTATATCAACCGATCCCACCGGGTCCTGGGAGTCGAATCCTACAGCGAGTGAGAGTGGGAAGCTTGCCTCATCAAGTATGGCTATCTTGACCTGCACCCCGGGAGGTAGTGGATACCACTCGATCGGCCCTGAGCCGATTATGTTTCCGCCTCCGTACGATAGACCGATCTGGAAGCGGTCGAAAAAACCTACACTTAATCCTGCAAGCAATCCACCCCCAGGAGCCAGATGCAGACCGACGCCGTAAGAGCCATGGCTGGCAACCCTTGCATCAGGACGGTGTACATAGGACTGCCCAAATGCCACACACCCCATTGCAAGGAGCAGAAGGGGAATAAAGATAGGCCGTTTCGCTTTGGGGTTCTCTGTGGCGAAGCGCTTACGGTTCATACCCCTATCTTATCCCTCCCTGTGACGATGTCAAGCTTCGGGTCAGAATGAGATATGGAAAAAGAAGCTACGCTAGCGAGGTGGCAAAATCTTTCCCAGCTCCTTGATGCCAAAGAACCTGGCAAGTCCAAAATAGATGAGCGCAAAAAGCACGAACCCTGCCCCAAGCATGAGGAGAATCGGAAGAAATCCCTGAACTTTGTCAATAAAGTAGAAGCGATATCCCAGATAGATGGGCAGTAGCGCAAGCACCGCGGCGGCAAGCACCCGCAGGCCGTAGAAAGGATGGTCGCCTGCCTTCCAGCCAGGCAACTTGCGCTTGAGAAGGACCATCAAGATGCTCATGGAGAAGAAGGAGCAAAACGTGGTGGCAAAGGCAAACGCACGGAAACGCCGGGTCCTAAGAACTACAAAGGCCAAGAGCAGGTTTAAGCTAATATTGAGCACCACGCTTACCAGGTTCACGAACATGGGGGTGCGGGAATCCTTGAATGCGTAGAACGCGACCGAGAGCGTCCGCACCGAAGCGGCAGCCCAGATGCCGGCCACGTACAGTATGAGAGCCTGGGCGGTATAGCTGGTGTCCAAAGATGTAAACTCCCCTCGCTGATAGATCACCCTGATGACAGGCTGGGCGAATGCGATCACAAAAAACAGGGTGGGGATCAGGAAAACCGAGATGGTTCTGAGAGACCGCCGGATGGATGAGGCAAGACCTGCAAGATCGCCCTCCGCCCTTTGCTTGGAAAAAAGGGTTAGACTCACGGTTCCCACCGCTGCGCCGAAAAGAGCCAAAGGAAGGTGCATCACCCGATAGGCGTAAGATAGCCAGGAGACCGAGCCTTGCTCTAGAAGTGCGGCAAGAAAGGTATCAACAGCGACCTGAATCTCCACCAATCCAAGACCGATAACTACCGGTATCCAGAGCTTAAGCACCCTGCCGAGGTCAGGTGAGCGCCAGTTGACGTAAGGCCTGTACCGATAGCCCCTCCTCCAGACCGCGATGTAGGGAACCAGGAACTGGAAGAAGACGCCTACCAAACCGCCCACAGCCATGCCGACGACTGGATCTAAGCCCTTAGATATCCAGAAGTTGTAGGTCAAGTAAGCCACGGCGATCGAGGCGAGGTTGAAGAACGCCGAGCTTACCGCAGGAAGAAAGAAGCGGTTGTGAGCGTTCAGCACACCTGCAGACCAGGCCGAGAGCGAGATGAAGAAAAGGAATGGGAATAGAATGCGGTTGAGGAGGGTGGTGAGCTCGATCTTTCCAGGGATACCCTTGAACCCGTGTCCGATTACCGAGACGATCTGTGGTGAGAAGATTATACCAAGCACGACCAGACCACCAACCACTATCAGTAGGGTATTGAAAAGGTTATTGGCCAACCGCCACAGATCGCGGCGATCAGAGGTTTGCATCTTCTCAACGAAGACCGGAACAAAGGATGCGGCCAGCGCGTTCTCGGCAAAAAAATCACGTAAGAGGTTGGGGATGCGGAAGGCGATCTCGAAGGCGTCTTTGGCGAACCCGGCGCCGAAGAGTGAAGCCATCACCACCTCCCGCGCCAGCCCGGTAAGGCGTGAGATACCGGTGGCTAGAGAGAATCCTACTACTCCGCGGCGAAAGCCTGCACTCTCCTTGGTCTTATTCAACATATTAGTATACAGCGTGATTACTTAGACGTCAAGAAGGCATCACCTTGAATGCACCCGGGATAAATGCTCCTTTGATCCCCCTGAATCCCACTTACCAAGGGGGAACTAAAGGGGGATTACCACCCCACGCATCTACTTCGCATCCGCGCGGGGACCCGACCGTTAGCGTAGCACGACGACTTTTGTGCGTACCGAGTAACCTTGGTTGAAACCCGTGCGAAATAAACCCCTGAAGGCAGGGAGGAGGGCTGGGAGGAGGGTATCTTCTGCGGTCTCTCTGCGATTTATCTGGCGATGGCCGGAGATTCAGTAAAGCCTGAGCAGGGGATTCACCAGTTGGTATCGCCCTGTGAGGTCACCGAGAAGAAGTAGGAGTCTGCCGAATAGCCGCCGTCGGGTATGGTGTCGCTGCCTCCGCCAGTCTTGAATACGTCGCTCGTGTAGCACTCAAGGCCGAGCAGCATGGGCAGCGCAAGAAGGGGCAGGACAACCACAAGCCCCAGCTTTACGATCCTTCTGTTCACTTATGACCTCCTTTGAGGGCTGTCAGCGAATAGCCGTTTCATTCCACGATAAAGACCTCGGTCAAAACGCCCTGCCAGCCCCCTGACTGCTCGTTCAGGTTGCGGATGAATCGCTCGATCTTGTCTGAAGTAAGCCACGAGACCCCCTCCCGCATGGATAAGAGGCCCTTTCACTCCACCGGTTTGCGCGTGGCGATAACCTTGGTTCAGTTGAATCCTGCAGGGGGCACGGCCTGGAAGGCAACGTCCTCTGCCCGCGGGATGATTACCCGTCCCGAATATAGATTAGCCGATTCGTCAATCCCTGGGTAGATAAAGTAAAAACCCTGGGTCTCGGTATCGAAGCCGATCACGTAAATGTAGGAACGCTGTTTAAGATCAACCTCGAGCTTGAACCACTCCCCTGTTTTTAACTCACGATTAGTGGGTTCTCTCCCCTTAACGGTAACCACCATTGCAGAATCGATAAGGCCTGTCTGTGGGCCGGGCTCGACAAACTCCGCA
>DAOVCF010000165.1 GCA_030670165.1 Candidatus Stahliibacteriota bacterium
ATTGTGGGATACCGACAAGTCGTGAAGGGACAATACGTGGTGGAGGATTTTGCCGTCTCACCGGACAATCTGATATTCTTGCCTGTTTCCTGGTTTAAGATAGCGGTGGATGATGGAAATTGCGTGTTAGTTGCCGACATAGAATCTGAAGATCTCCTCAAGGATTCGATTACTACCTCCCTCTGGCCAACTTATATCTATTCGTTCCTAGATAGAACCAAGGCTTTGGTGGGCCATCCCGGTATTATCTGGGGTGACACTGACGTTGTGTCCACGGAGCTGGATGTGGTCAACCGCAAGGTGATTAAGACATTTAGGGTCACGGCGCTGCTGGATAACGTTCTTTCTTTTGAAGACGGAGGAACTTATCTGCTTTATACTCAAGGGTGGAGTCCCTACCAGCAGTTTATCCAGCGTTTCGACGCAGAGGGGGATTCCATTATTGGCGAGCCGTATGAATTGGAGGAGATATCTTCAGGTGCTGCGTTAGTTAACGCCGTTGTTGTGTCCCAAGACGAATTCGCCGCACAGGGAAGCAAGGGCATAGTCTTCTTCAACTGTAATACAGGTGTGCTTACAGACGAGGTTACTCTGGGCGATAGCCCGGACCGATGCCTTGTCCATAACGGTAAGCTTTACGTATGCCACAACACCGGCGGGCTTATGAAACACGGCAACCACAACAAAGTGTCGGTGATAGACCTGGAATCCAAATCGGTCATCAAGACCATCGAGGTTTGCAACGCGCCTTGCGATATCGCTTACTCTGCCGCGACCAACAAGATAGTGGTAGTTTCAGGCGTGGGTACGGTTATCACCTTCATCGATCCAGAAACCGACTCGGTGACCAACACCCTTGTGTCAGATGAGGTCGGCGATGTAGACGAATGGGGCTACCTGCGCTTGCGCATCCCGGAATAGATTGAGGATAAGCATAGAAGCAGCTCCTCCTTGCCTGTCAACTGGCAGCTGATTCGCTCCTCTCCAACCCTGACTACGGGGAATCGGTTATCCATTAGGGTGAAGGATATGTGTGAGGGAGTTGTTGTCAAGTGTTTTCTCCACTTCCCCCGTTGCCTGGGAGTCGGCGACCCCTTCACTAGACGGTAGTGCTACGCTATCAGGGAAGGGGAATTCTCATCGGTTCCCCCTCCCTGTGTGGCGGGGGATAGGGGGCGGGGTGCAGAATATCCGGATCAAGCTTGATGTCAAGGAACAATATGCGGTGGGGTTAATGGAGCGCAGGCTTTCTAGCCTGTGCGAAATATCCCTAAAACGTAGGGGCCGACTTTTAAGTCGGCCCGTTCTTTAATAATCGGGCTGACCTGATGCCCGAATGGGGCACGTTGAGGTTAGTCCCTACCTGTCATTGCGAGCAAGGATTAGCATTGCGTGGCAATCTCAAGGCAGTGTACTGATACACTTATGCACTGGCGATAGTTACTAGACAAGTGGCATGAGATTGCTCCGCAGGCGTCATCTTGTTGCGATCTTTTCGCGTAAGCGAAAAGGAGCACTGCTTCAATTGACATCATCAGCTGGATGCGTATATTCTCAGAAAATCAATGGAGGCATTGTGAAGAAGGTTTTCCTGTTATCCTTTATACTTGTTGCCGCGCTCGCGGCTGAGATTATCGTTGACACCGCGTACTTTGACATCGAGCTTGGCTACACGGTTGAGTTACCGGATGAGTTTGATACCAGCAAGACCTATCCCTTGATCGTGGTCCTGCACGGGTTCGGCGACCGAATGGGAGCATACGTTGGCACTGCCCAGTCGTTTTATCCTGATGGAGCAATCGGTCTTTACCCTGAGACCCCTTACCCTGTCGATCTTGAGGGTAATCTGGGCTGGGCATGGTATATGTGGGGAGATTCTGGCTTCCACAGAAAAACCGTGGATCAGAGCACCCGCTGGGTGCTTTCCTGCATCCAGCAGGTCAAAGAGGACTACCCGGTTGATCCTCGCAAGGTCTTCCTTTACGGCTTCTCCCAGGGCGGGATGATGACCTACGAGGTCGGCATCCGGTATCCCGAACTGTTCCGCGGCCTTATCCCGGCTGGGGCATGGCTTGAGGTCGAGATAGATTCCATCAATCCCTTGGACAGCGCGGCGCTCTCCCTGCCTGTCCGCGCTCTGCACGGGGTCTATGATAATGTCGTGGATTTTGCCGACGGTAAGGCGGCCGTTGATACCCTGGCCGCATACGGGGTGCCCGCCGAGATCATGCGTTATCCCTGCAAGCATCAAATAACACGTGAGATGGTCGAGGACGCGCGTGATTTCGTCTACTGCCGGCTCTACGAAGAAGAGCCCCTTCCACTTACCGTACTCCTCTGGCCGGATTCCGAGCTTGAGCCAGGTGAACATGCCGAGCTCTTGAGGCAGATTCTGTGTGTCGATGAACCGGCAGCCGACATTGAGGCCGGACTGCTTGAGCTTTACAGAGAGCAGGAATCCACAGAACTGAGGGAACAGATCATCTACCTTCTGGGAGCGCGCCGTTGCATCGGTTCAGAAGCCCTTTTGGATCAAATACTTGCAGACGAAAGCGAACCTCAAATGCTGCGTCAGGCCGCCTGCTCAGCGTTAATCAAACTTGGTACCGAGACAGCCTGGCAGGCCACCGAAGGGGTCAAGAAACTGGTGGTGATCAAGGAGGTCGTGCCCGGCACCCAGGCCGATTCCCTTGGACTTGAGCCGGGGAACGTTGTCCTGAGCTACAACCATAAGAAGATAAAGGTCTATCTCGACCTGCGAAAGGCGATAGCCTCGGTCAAACCCAAAACGAAAAAAGTGACCATGGTTATCCTCAGGCAGGGAGAGCGTATCAGTGTAAGACTTGAGCCTGGCAGGATAGGCATCTACCTTGACGAGGTGATTCGCTAGCTGGAACATCCCATAGGGGATGCACGTCTTAGTTATAGAGGTACTTGATTCAGCGGACTTCTGCGGATGGCTGTGGCTCATGTTGCGGCTAAATTAAGGAGGTTATCATGAAGAGAATGGTTCTGGCGTGTGTGATGACCGGTTTGGTATTTGGTTTGTGGGCCGAGCCTTTGGTCTCCGGCGGCGAAGGCCTTGTAAGGATAATCGATGCCCGCAATCAAGGACTTTACAATTGGACGGTCGGTGCCTCGTTTGCAGGTACAGATCACGGTGCCGAACACATGTTCGACTGGGATATAAGGACATGGGATAACTCCGTTTTTCGCCTGTTCGGTTCCTGGGTTCCCTTTGAGTCCCTTGAACTTAACGCTGCCTGGGGTCTTGGCTACTCCTATCCTCAGATTAGTGAAGGGGCGATGCCTTCTTTCGGTCTCTGGGATCTGGAACTTGGTGCAAAGTATACCTGGCCGCTTGAGTTCTGGACCGTGGGTCTTGACGCTCGGAGTTTTCTGCCCATACGTTCCTCTTTCTTCGATCCCGGGGTATTCGGCGGCTCCGTCCGCGTGCTTGCCACCAGAGAAACTGAGATTTTCGCAACCCATCTCAACCTGGGAGGTCTTCTGCGCGAGAAAGCGGGCGTCTTTCTGGGTGCGGGTGCGGAGTTACGCTACGACTTCTTCAATCCCTACATCGAGCTTACGGCTGAGGTGTTTGCTGATTCCTTCCCAGTGAGGCTGACGCCCGGGGTGCGAATCCTCACCGATATCGGAATAAGTTTATTTTATGCGGCTGACTTTGGGCTTACCCCTGACGCCCGCAGTATCGACCTTGAAGTGGTGGAGTATGTGAATCAAATCTCAGTAGGTCTGTCTTACTCGCCGGTTCCGCAGATCGTAAGGCGCAAGGCCTTGGTTTTTGTCAAGGTATGGGATGCTTCTACCGATGAGCCTGTAGCCGCCCAGGTTACAATCCAAAATCACTATCCGGGCGTTTTTGTAATCGGCCCGAGCGGCGAGCGTGTTCTGGATGTGCAGAGCGGTCGGTACAAGGTGATCGTAAGCGCACCCGGATATACGCCTCAGACCTATACCCTGAACTTTACCCCTCGCCGAACCGCGGTGCTTGAGATCGGACTTGAACCTGATCGCACCGGCGCACACCTTATAGTAAAAACTGTCGATCGCCAAACCGGAGATGCCATACCTGGTGTCTCGGTTTCTGTGGCAGCCATCACTCTGGCTACCGATGAGGTTGGTGAGGCACATTTCAGCATGCCCCCGGGTTCCTACACGATCGAGGCAGTTGCCCCAGGTTACCT
>DAOVCF010000187.1 GCA_030670165.1 Candidatus Stahliibacteriota bacterium
GATACCAATTATATCCTGCAGCAGAACAATACGGATGTTCCGTTCACGGTGGATTCGCTTGATTCCTATCGTTTTATGCTCGATCCCACAACCCTTCTTGAACCTGAAAACGACTATACCTACGTACAGGTACGTCAACGGATAACTGATCTTGCAGGAAACAGGCTGGCTGCAGATACCTTCTTTTGGAGTTTCAGAACAGGTAAAGCGCCTGATCTTGAAGGGCCGGAGGTGGACCTTGTAGTTATTGACCCCAACCCGACCGGCGGACGGAAGACAGTAAATATCCAGGCACGAGCCACGGATGAGGATAACGGCGGAGGCGTGCCGATAAGGTGCGTTTTCTTCATCGATGATTCACCTGATACCAATGAAATGGAACTCGCTGACGGAACCTATAACTCCCCGGTAGAACTCTATGCCTTCGATCTTGACGTTGATACCTTTGAAAAAGATAGTTCCTACCTTTTGTCTTTTAGATCTATGGATGGTTCTCAAAACTGGGGAGATGAAAAAAAAGATACGTTGTATGTAACCAATGATACCACCCGCCCCCAATTAGAGGTTGACATCCTAAGCGATACAACCGACCTTCACACCGGGGACACCCTTTCCCTTGAGGTTACCTCCGACGAACCGCTTCGCAGTCTTGCGGTGGCCTTCTCACAGATTACAGAACAGGACTCTTTCTATAGTCAACTATCCGTTCCCATTCCGGGTGACTCTATGTTCTTCAGGGTAGACGTTCATCTTTCCGGTTTCCCAGCAGGACGTATCGACGGCGCGGCAACCGGCAGGGACAAGGGCGGAAACCTGGGAACCGCCACCTTTGGTTTTCCTCTTCTCTCAGGTGATCTTTTACCCCAAGACAAGGCCTTTGCAGCACCCAACCCGGCCTCGGATGACGTCGGAATCTACTTTACCCCGGGAGAAAAGGTGCAGGCAAGCCTGCGTGTATTTACCATAGACGGTCACGAGGTCTGGAATCCCGATCCTATTGAAGAAGCCCCGGGCGGAGAACGTTCAGTATTCACCACCGACGTATCCCAGTGGCCTGTGGGTCTTTACGTCTTCGTGCTTCAGGCAACCAATGGGGAAGGCCGAAAGGCTGTGGTTAAGAAGGTCTTTGCGGTGGTAAGATGAGGCTTTTTCTTCTTCTGATCGCTGCTGTTCCATCTCAGGGTGTGCGCGAGTTCCTTATCCCAACTTCACCCATAGCGGCACTTTACGCAGAGGCATTGGTCGCCTCGCAGGAAAGGGGCGCTTTCCTTGCCAACCCTGCACTCGCTGTCAAAGAGCCTTACCCTTGCGTCCACCTTGCACATACCGAGTGGTTTGCCGGAACCCGCAGGGAACGCGTTGACTTCCTCTTACCCAAAACCTGGGGCACGCTTGGGTTCGGGGCGAGCGGCTTTCATGTGTGGAATCTTGAGCATCGGGACGACCCGGACGACGATCCGGAGACCTTCTCGGCATACAATACAGACGTTGCATTAAGGTATGCACGAGGTATGGGAAGATTCGCTCTTGGCGCCGAGGCCGGGGTATTCTTCCAGCACATCTACCGTTACTCAGCAGCAGGGTTTCACGGATCGCTGGGAGCGAGCTTTAACAAGAAACCATTTTCTGTTGGACTTTCCATAATCGATCTTGGCCCGAACGTAAAGCTCTCGAACGAAGCCACACCCCTGCCGGGTAGAATCCAACTGGGTGCTGCATGGAACCCTTCGCTGCCTTTTAATATCCAAACAGGTATCTCCTATGCTTTTGACGGATCGTTCAACGCATCGGCAGGGATAGACGGAACGTTATTCAAGCTCCTTCATCTGCAGCTCGGTGGCGGATACGGGGCAAATCCGCGTATCGGAGCCGGAGCCTCGCTTAAGTTTAAACATCTACAGATCGGTTACTGCACGGTGTGGAGAGCAGGAATCGGATTAACACACCACATAGGTGCAGCCGTGATCTTCCCTCCGTCCGAACGTGAAGACCCCCTTATGGCAACAATGATGCAGACTTCCCGGACGTTCGTTGAAATCGGAAAGCGCGACATGCTGAATCGGGACTACAAGCACGCCGCAGAACAGTTCGATCTTGCGTTAGTCTGGTGGCCGGATAACCCCGAGGCCCAGGCCGGTTACAACGACGCCCTGGCAAAGGAGCGGGAGCGACAGATAAGCCTGCATCTTGACGCGGCCCGCTCACACCAGGAAGCAGGCGAGTATCTGGATGCACTGCGTGAGTACGAGTTCGTGCTTTCTTTAGCCACTGATAATGCGCTCGCACTCTCAGGAAGGGCCGACATGCAGCTGGAAATGGAACAGATACCTATACTTGCAAAGGGACAACTTCCCGAAGATGCGGTTAGACTATTCAAGGCAGGTGTGGAAGCCTTCCGCAACGATCGCTTCAAGCAAGCGCTCGCCTACTGGCAGGAGGTCAAGGAGCGCTTCCCATATCTTGAAGAGATAACCCCGTTCATAAGCCTAGCATCTCAGCGCAGATACGAGCAGATAGACAGCCTCATGCTGGCCGCTTACGCCGCACGGGAGCGGGATGCATTGCCTCAGGCACTCAAACTGGTAGAGCAGGTTCTCAAAATTGACCCCACAGAAGGTCGAGCGCATACCCTTAGAGAGGAAATAACGAGCTTGATACACAGAAAGAGCTCCGAGTTGCTGTCCGAAGCCTTGAACTACTTCGATTCCAGACGATACGATCTTGCAGCAAAGACGTTCAACCAGGTGCTTGCGATAGACCCCGGCGATCCCACGGCCAAACGCTACCTTGAACGCCTGCAAAAGGGGGAAAAACTCAAACGATCCGATCTGGAACAGCTTAACGTATCCGCTACAAGTGCCTACGCCCTGGGTGATTACGATACCGCCATTCGTATCTGGGAACAGATATTTGCCATAGACTCCACCTTTGCAAATCTCCAGCGGAACCTCGAACGCGCAAGGCGAAAAAAGGCCATGCTCGGCACCCCTTGACCTTTGTAAAAATACGCTTAGACTAATCTGTAAATTATCGAGAGGTGAAAAGATGAAAAAGGTAACCTTAGCCGTCCTGACGATGATCCTGCCCCTGCTTCTTGTGTCTCTGGCGTGCAGTAAAGGGCCCCAGCCGCCCCAGCTCTTCTACCCTGAAGACGGGGCAATCCTGCTCAATCTGCCCTTTTACTGGTCAACCGTGCCTGAAGCAGAAAACTACCTTTTCGAGATCGCCACAGACCAGGTCTTCGCAAATGTTATCCTCGATGAAGTCCTTACAGACACCGCCTACCAGATTCAAAACACTGAGATTTTCCAGACAGGCATCACGATGTACTACTGGCACGT
>DAOVCF010000082.1 GCA_030670165.1 Candidatus Stahliibacteriota bacterium
CGGCAAGTACGGCAGACAAGCGAGGGTTCGACTATTTTACCTCTACACTTTCAGTCAGTCCTCATAAATCCTTTGGTTGGCTCAAGACGATGGGAGAGGAACTAGCCGCCCGATACGGAGTCGAGTTCCTGGCCGAGGATTTCAAGAAACAGGATGGGTTCAAGCGCAGCCTGGAGTGGTCAGAGAAACTCCACCTGTACCGCCAGGACTACTGCGGCTGCCTGCCTTCCCTAGAAAATCGCAAAAGGATTCTACAAGAACAAGAAGAATCCTATCAGCTCTTCGCAGATGAGCTGCGTGCCTGTAAACTTTGTGAGGATTTCCTTGATCCTGCGGTTATATTTGAAGGCGGAGCCAATCGGCCTTTGATGATCATCGGCCAGGCGCCTGGGCGGCATGAGCTTGCCTCGCTCAGACCTTTCTCCGGCCCGGCGGGACGCAAGCTTTGGTCTTGGTTTGCCGATCTGGGTTACGAGGAAGATTACATCAGGGCAAACGCTTATATTACAGCAGTCGCCAAATGTTACCCCGGCCTTGGTCCGAGCGGTAAGGACGATGCACCACCCTCAACACAGCAGAAGAAGAACTGTTCTCCTTATCTTGAACAGGAGTTTTCTCACGCCAAGCCCAAGCTACTCGTTCTTATCGGATCACTCGCAGCCAAGGCAGTACTAGGTCGAGACGCCGGGATGAATCTGGTGGGAGAGAGGATCCATCGCCGTATCTGGAATCGCAAGGTCTCGGTGATCGTTTTGCCTCATCCTTCCGGCCTCAACCGCTGGCCGAACATGCCGGCCAACAAACCCAGGTTTGAGCGAGCGCTGGCTCTTCTGGGAGAAGAGCTTAAAAGATATCTGTGATGCTAACTTAAAAGGTTAGTAAACAACTACCTTCCTGGTAGTTTTCCACTTACCCGCTTCCATGCGCACCAGGTATACTCCCTGGGCAATCTTACGGCCTTTAGCATCACAACCGTTCCAGTAGAGGGTGTGGGTGCCGGCGGTATAGGTCTTATCTGCCAGCGTCCGCAGATGACGACCGGTTACGTCGAACACCTCCAGCTTAACGCGGGTATGGCTCGGTAGTGAGAAATGTATATCGTATCCTTCAGTCTTAGACTGTACTGATAAAGTCTCAATGGGGGATAAGACCCCATCTTCCTTGACTGCGGTGTACGGTCCTTTGTAGCCCATGCGAATCACCCGGCCGTCGGCAAGGTTTTCAGCTGGATAGGTTATCCCATGAGTTCCGGTCTGGTCCTCAAAACCGGTTGCGCCGTTTTCCGCGGTCCAGCCTGCGCTCGAGGTGTTGTAAAGAAACTCGATGAAGTGGTAGCTGAACACCACCTCGGAGTCCCTGTTGGTAACCAGCTTGTCCTGGCCGCCCATCTGCAGAACCACCTCGAAGGTGTACTCGTGGGTCGAAGCGTGGCCCTGGATCCTGTACCACTCGATAATCAGGTTCTTGTCATCCGTGTCATACAGGTAGTAGAACCGGTTTTCATCCGTCGGATCAGGGGTTTGGGTCGGATTCATGTCCTGCCAGAGCGGTGCAATCACCGCGTTGGGAACATCGGTGACCGGGAAGGGCGGGATGGCCGGCGGAGGAATGGGGAAGCTGCACCCCTCCGCGGCAGGATCGAAGCTTACCCAGCCGTCAGAGGAGAACCAGAGATTGTCGCCCGGTTCGTACCACTGACCGTAGTACCAGAACGAGTCGGGCATATGCCACCTGAACGGCGTGTCTGAGTATGGTGCAAGCTTGTGTGCTTCCGGGTTGTCCCATATAGCTACATACGTCGGCAGCGGCGGCAGCTCCGGATAGTCAAACGGCGGATCAGACTGATCGTCATACATGTAGTAATAGCCGGTTTCCTCGGTTGGTTCGGCAACCCAAGCATGGGCCGGGATGGCTAAAACCATCATTGAAACCAGCGATATAAGGATAATACTTGAAGTTCGCATCTCTCCTCCTTGTAATAGATGTTTCCTTCCTGATTTAAGTATAGGCAGTATGGAATTGTTGTCAAGAGAGTGAGAGCTACTTATCCTTTGGTTTGGTCCGTTTTGATCGGGACTTACGCTTACGTTCCCGGATGTTTTTCAACCGTTCCTGAAGTCTGGCCTCGAACCCCCGGTCTGTCGGTGCATAATACACGTGTCCCTCTACTTTGGGCGGGCGGTATGCCTGGTTCTCCACCGCATCCTCAAAGGAGTGCGGGTACTGGTAGTCCTTGCCGTAGCCGAGGTGCTTCATAAGTCCGGTTGGTGCGTTTCTTAAATGCAGTGGCACCGGTTCTGCCTGGGTCTCCTCGATGTCCTTTCGCGCCGCCTGGATCGCTTTCAATGTTGCGTTGGACTTGGGTGCAAGCGCCAGGTAGATGGCCGCTTCCACCAGATGGAACACGCACTCCGGATACCCAACGAAGTGAATAGCGTCCTTGGCCGCGTTGGCAACGACAAGTGCCTGTGGGTCGGCAAGACCGATATCCTCACCTGCTAGAATAACCATCCTTCGCGCCAGATAGAGTGGATCCTCACCGGAATCGATCATCCGCATCAGCCAGTAGACGGCGGCGTCCGCATCGGAGCCGCGCAGAGATTTGATAAAAGCAGAGATAAGGTTGTAGTGCTCCTCACCAGCCTTATCGTATAAGAGGAACTTGCGCTCCAGCACCGCCTCGGTGGTTTCCCTGGTAATGATTCTCTTACCTTCCTTGCCAGGTTCGGTCACCTGTGTTGCCGCTTCAATCGCATTCAGCGCCCTGCGTGCGTCGCCGTCGGAAATTTTGACGATGAATCGTAGTACCTCTTCATCTGCTTCCGGTTTCAGAGGACCAAGTCCGCGTTCCTCGCTCATTGCCTGTTTGAGGATGACCATCAAGTCCTCTTCTTCAAGAGGATTAAATACGAATATCCTTGATCGGGACAAAAGCGGTCCGATCACCTCGAAGGAGGGATTCTCGGTGGTTGCTCCAATCAGGGTGATCGTACCTTTCTCTACATGGGGCAGGAACGCATCCTGCTGAGCTTTATTAAAGCGGTGTATCTCGTCCAGGAACAAAATCGTCCGCCGCTTGTGTGCTTTCCACACCATCCTGGCGCGTTCTACAATCTGTTTCACCTCCTTGATACCCGTGGTTACTGCACTTCTGCCGATGAAATCGGCGTTCACTAGGTTGGCGATAAGAAAAGCGAGGCTGGTTTTGCCCGAGCCCGGCGGTCCCCAGAATATCATTGATGGGATGTTGCCCGCCTCAATCAGTTTACGCAGTGGTCTTGCTTTGCCGACCAGATGCTGCTGTCCCACAAACTCATCCAGGGTGCGCGGCCTCATCCTTTCCGCGAGCGGTGCCTGCGAGCTTTTATCTTTTACGGATTCTTTGCTTGCGAACAGGTCCACGTTCCATTATAGATGAGGAAGCTGCATAGTCAAATTCCTCTCGGTGGATAGGTTGGGTTACTGATTAAACGCCTCAATCCTGACGATTTCAGGCAACTTTCTGCCGTTTCTGCGAGCACAAGGTGTTACGAGGGTGTTACGAGGGTGTTACGGGGGTGTTACGGGGGTGTTACGGGGGTTACGGGTACGGGTTGACATAAGTGCTATGTGCGGTTAGACTTTAAGGTAGATGAGATAACGATGATGTATGAGATCGGATTAACTTTTAGATCAAAGGAGCGTCTAAACCAGGATGGAACAAGAAAAGGGTAATCTTCCGGCAAGACAGGCCCCTCCCGGGCTCAAGCCAGAGCTGGCCAAGGGCAAGGCCAAGTTAAAGCGGGGAGACCTTAGACATAGATTCCACATCTCACGCAGGGAGTGGATTTTCTTTGGCTTGATAGTCCCTGCATTTATCTACGCTTTTCTTGCAGGCATAGGGATTGTTGTACTTTCAGTTGCGAGGAGGGATCTGCCCGATCCGGTTTCGCTTCAGGCCTATAGGCCTGCGCTGACTACAAAGGTGTTCGATCGCAACGACAGCTTGATCTACGAGTTTTACGTTGAGCGCCGCGATCCCATCCCCTTGGATAGCATACCTGTGCTTATGGTGGACGCGTTCGTGACAGTTGAGGACAAGCGTTTCTACAAGCACTGGGGGGTGAGTTTTGCCGACATCTTCCGGGCTTTCCTTAAGAATCTCGCCGCTGGTCGTATCGTCGAGGGTGGGAGCACCATTACCCAGCAGCTTGCGCGGAACATGTTCCTTACCTTTGAGAAGAGCCTCATGCGGAAGATAAAGGAGGCGATGCTTGCGATGCAGCTTGAGAAGATGTATGCAAAGGATGAGATACTTGAAATGTACCTGAATCAGGTTTACTTCGGTCACGGTGCATACGGGGTGGAGGCTGCGGCTCAGAGGTTTTTCGATAAGCATCTAGGCGAGCTTTCAATCGAGGAGTTTTGCCTTATTGCGGGTCTTACGCGGTCTCCCAGCTACTACTCGCCTTACGAGCATCCCAAACGCGCCAGGATACGCCGCGATCGCTTCATAAACGCCCTTTACGAGACGGGCAAGACAGATAAGAAGACACGGGATGAGCAGATTGCTACCGAGATCAGGCTTGCCCCGCGCAGGCTGCCTCCCAACGAGGCTCCCTACTTCGTAGAGGAGATCAGGCGCTATCTTGAGCGTAAATACGGGTCGGGCTTGATCTACCGCGATGGTGTCTACATCTACACCACGCTTGATCTAAATATGCAGCGTGCAGCCAACGAGGCGGTGGAGACGCAGCTTTTGGAGATCGAGCACAAGAAGAACCTCAAGGTGCTTAAGGCTGACTACGATACGGTGACGTTCACCGACGAGAGCGAGACGCCCAAATATCTTCAGGCGGCACTCGTGACAATGGATGTCCATACCGGTGAGGTTCTGGCGCTTGTGGGAGGCAGGGATTACAAGCAGAGTTCCTTTGATCGAGCCGTGCAGGCGAAACGTCAGCCTGGTTCATCGTTTAAGGTATTCGTTTATACCGCCGCGATAGACAACGGTTTTACTCCAGGGGACGTGGAGTTCGATGCGCCTGTGCTTGTACGTACAGGGCGTTCGCTTTATGCTCCTGCCAACTGGGATCGTAAATTCTACGGACCTATGACCTTACGGGAGGGACTGGCACAATCCCGCAACCTTGTTGCGGTGCGTCTTACACGCTACGTTGGCCCTGAAGTCGTTGCCGAGTACGCTCACAGGATGGGCATTGCCTCCCCTCTGAAGCCGGTGCTCTCTATCGGCCTTGGTACTGTTGAAGTTGCTCCGATTGAGATGGCCACCGCCTTCTGCACCTTGGCGAATCAGGGCTACAGGGTGGAACCTGTTTTCATCCATCGAATCGTTTCCCGTGACGGCGAGATCATAGAGGAGTGGTTCCCCCAGCAGAGCGAACAGGTTCTATCTCCACAGACCTCCTTCCTTGTGACCTCCATGATGCAGAGCGTGATTAACTCTGGTACAGCCACAGGAATCAGGCGGCGTGGCTTTACGCGTGTTGCTGCAGGTAAGACCGGGACGACGGATGACTTTACGGACGGCTGGTTCGTGGGCTTTACCCCGGAGATTGCCTGTGCCGTCTGGGTTGGTTTTGACATGAAGCAGACGATCTATCGTGGCGCCTCCGGCAGCTCGTGTGCAGCTCCAATCTGGGCCGAGTTCATGAAAGCCGCAACCGACAGTTTGCCTCCTTCTACCTTCAAGATGCCTGAGGGGATAGTGACCCGTGAGATATGTACGCTTACAGGTCAGCTTGCCACCCCTGATTGTCCTCACAACCGTACTGAGTACTTCCTTCAGGGAACCGAGCCTGCTGTATCCTGTCAGTACCACCGCCTGCAGAAGCTACGGGGCGGATCACGCGAGCGGTTCTACCAGCTTGACCGGCGCAACGCCGGCGGCTTTGTGCAGAGCAATATCGTTGATTATTAGCTCCCCAGACTCTCTTATGTCACCTGCCACCACGCCCGCTTCAGGGAAGGATTTCTTCAAACTTCATCCTCTTGATCTTAGCAAAGCCTACGAGAAGCTTTTTACACGCTGGGGACCTCAGGGCTGGTGGCCTGCTGATACCCAGACCGAGATAGTGGCAGGGGCGGTTTTGGCGCAAGCAACCAGCTGGAAGAACGCGGCTCGGGCTGTAGCCAACCTGAAATCCCGGGGGCTTCTTGAAGACACCTGCGACTCCCTTCATGCCTTTCTCGAACTACCACTACCTGAACTTGCAGAGTTGATCAGGCCCTCAGGTTACTTTCGTCAGAAATCCGGGCGTCTTCATCGTCTCATGAGGTTCCTTACAGATAATCTAGGTTCACCGCCCTGGAAGATACCCACATCTCAAGCCTCACAGTGGCGGGAGCGTCTTTTGAATCTTAAGGGCCTGGGACCTGAGACCGTGGATTCGATTCTGCTTTACGGGTTTGATCTTCCTTGCTTCGTGGTGGACGCCTACACCCGCAGGATGCTTTTGCGACACGGTATGATCTCCGATCAAACTTCCTACGAAGAGATCCGGTTTATGTTCGAGGACGCGCTTCCTCGAAGGAGTGAAATCTACAATGAGTACCACGCGCTTATCGTTCGGTTGGGCAAGGAGCATTGCCGCCGCAGTGCTCGCTGTACTGATTGCCCCCTCTTTGCTTGAGGGACAGGAATACATACGCGGTATTTACCTTTCGCCTTATAGCGCACATCAGGAGTGGTTGCTTCAAAGGATAGAAAAGGCGGCAGACCGCGGTGATCTGAACGCGGTAGTAGTCGATATGAAGGATGACTTCGGGCTGCTTCGTTATCCTTCCCAGAACTCGATAGCCCGATCTTGCGGGGCGATAAGGCCGATTTTTGACGTAGATTCGTTGATCCGACGCATGCACAACCACAACGTCAGGGTAATAGCAAGGATCGTTTGCTTTAAGGATGATTATGCTTGCAGCTATTCCAACTTTGCGGTTTACCGTAGTGGGGGCGGTATCTGGGCGGATGAGGGTGATGCGCACTGGTTAAACGCTTTCGACGAGCGGACCTGGTCCTACAATATTTCTATAGCCAGGGAACTCGAGGAGATAGGGTTTGATGAGATTCAACTGGACTACGTGCGTTTCCCTACAGACGGCGACGTTTCCACCTGTGTTTTCTACGGCCGCAAGGGAAGAATCAAGGAGGAGGCCATAGAGGGGTTTTTAAAGATGATGCGAGAAGGCATCACGGTGCCGCTTTCGGTGGACGTCTTCGGCTACGCGGCCTGGCGTACCCTGAAGCTGGAGGGCCAGGAGCTTTCAAGGATCGCCCGCCATGTTGACTACATCTGCCCTATGCTGTATCCTTCACACTTCTCACCGCAGTTCCTTGCAGGTGAACCTGACAGGGATTTCTGGGTCTACTACACGAGCGTGGAGAGTGCTTACAATCTCATGGGCTCCTCAAAGGCCGGTATAGTTCCTTACGTCCAGGGGTTCTCGTGGCGTGCCACGCGTTTCGGTCCCCAATACATCTTCGACCAGATTCTTGCCTCGCTTGCCGCAGGCTCGGACGGTTTTTTCATCTGGAATGCAGCCGGCAAGTACCTGCCGGCGTTCGAAGCGCTCAGTTGGGGCGGAAGTTCACTCCGAGTGAGAGACGCTCCGAGCCTCCAAGGAATCCATACGAGAAGTAGACCGCGTCCAACGTTAAGTGAAGCACTTTGGTAAACTCGTACTCGTAGCCCAAGCCGAAGCTGAAACCTCCCCACGTGCCAAGATGATAGCCTGAGCGATACCCCCCTCTAATGGCAAAACCTGATGAGCCCATGCCGTCCTCAGGCGAGAGGTATATCTTAAGCTCTCCTCCCACGCCAACGGTAGGCGGATCATCAATAGGCCAGGCAAGATCGGAGGCAAAGAGAAGATGGCTGTCTTTGAACGGAAAAAACAGGGCCAGTCCTCCCCGAACGGCAGTAGGGGCAAGTTCAATATCATAAATGAATCTTCGTGGGGTTCCCAGATGCTGAAGCACAAGTCCTAAGTAGAGGTATTTGGTCGGCTTAGCCTTTAGACCGAAGTCTCCTAAGAGCGAGTAGGCATGGTAGTTGTATATCTTTGAGGCAATAAACTTCGCTGAAGCACCCAGCGAAACGTAGCGATTCAGCTGCCATCCTACCCCTGCCGATCCCAGGACGTCGTAGAGGGAGAATTCCCCCTGGGTTCTACCCTCCTCGTCGCGAAGGGTATCGGTTGCCGAAAGGTATGCCAGGGAGGCTCCCATGTTTACCTTCCTGCGGCGAGAAAGCGGAAAGACGGTTGCACCGCTGCTGTAGGTTACGTTTCCATAAAGGTTCATGAACATGAGCGATACGTCGAGATGATCCATCATACCCATTCCTGCGGGATTCCAGAACATCGCGTTGGCGTCGTCTGCGACCGCGGT
>DAOVCF010000100.1 GCA_030670165.1 Candidatus Stahliibacteriota bacterium
GTAAGTGTGTCCTCGATCACATCTGTGGAGCCGGTCCAGACATGAATAACGTACTCTTCTGCTTCTTCCCCCGCACCCCAGATAAAAGCCAGCCCTGAGTAGAGCGCCGCACCATCGGCGGGCGAAATCAAGGCCGGGGCCTGGGGCTCGCCCGCTCTATTGCACCCAATGATTGCCACGATCCCCACAAGGATCGCTGCTTTAAGCCTTTGTTTTTTCATAGCTTACCTCCTTGTTTAAAACCAGATGGTATCCGTTCCCTTTCTGAGGAAGAACACCCGGTCTATGAGGTACTGACTGTCCGGCGGCGAGATGAAGCTGAATGTCTGAGAGACCATGCCCTTGCCCCTCAGACGGCTCACGCACCTCGAGCCGACCTCGCCTTCCTTGTCTGTGGCGTAGGTGAGCTTTACCTCCAGGGTTTCCCCGGCGTATTCGATGGAGAATTTGTGGAAGAGATCGGTTATGGTGTCGGTCTCGGGCTTAACGACGTTGATTGTCTTGCCCGGTTTGGCGTAGTAGCCTTCAAGAAATACGTAGATACTGTCCGCGTTAATCTGGACGGTGGTGGGCAGGTCGTCAAAGTATCCCTCCAGCTTGAAGGTCCAGGCACTGTCCGTTCCCGATGAGTCGACTACGAGGACATGGTAAGCTTGCGTGTCCGCAGATACGAGTTGGCCATCCCTGAAGGTCCGGGTATATTCGTAGTAGTACCACTCGTAGTCTGCGCCGAACGGGAAGTAGGTGGTGTCGAGTGAGAACCAGGTTTTGTCGGTCTCGTCTTGTTTACATCCGGTTAAGGCCAAAACGATCCCGGCAAGGATCACGGTGGATTTAAGGCACCTACTCATTCCACCCTCCTAATCCTTTGCCTTATACACCGTATCCTGCCCGTTGTAGAAGTACAGGAGACGGGTTGAACTTCCTGAAGAATAATCACCGTGACCTGACCAGTAACCGCCACTGCTGATAAGACCTACTCCTTTCAATCTATATTCCCATGAGTAGTACACATCTGGAGGCCATCCTTCCGGGGCTTCGTAAAACTCCTCTTTTTTTAGAGTATCCCCGATGTAAATTACCCAGGATTCTCCACCCTCGATTGGAATGGTATCAGGTTCCGGATAGAGATCAACTCCATTCACTTTATCTTCCCAGAACTTGACATATCCGCCATAGTTAAGCTCAAAAACCAAGGTGTCTTCTAACCAAAAAGAATCAGTCACTACACTAGTGGAGGTGCTATACTCATCCCAAGGGTAATTGCCATGCTCCCAACTATGCTTTTCATTGCACCATTCGTAACCTAAGCCATATGGGTAGTAGGTGGTGTCGAGGTCAATATCGTATTCTGCTATGTCAGGATGTGAGCAACCCGCCAGTAACACAATCACAAACGTAATAAGCACGAAGAATTTTATATATTTCATCATCTCCTCCTATCTGACCGGGGCCCAGATTTGCCCTTCTGGTGTTGAAAAGGAAATCAGGTTGTAATCAATGGCTTCATAGCCTACAGTAGAGTCGTCTGCTGTTTTTTTGTGAAAAATCCTTTGAGAAACGGTTCCAATCCCTTTCATGAATTCAGCACAAAGAGAATCTACCTCTGTTCCTGGCCAGTATTCCCATGTTTGATGTGAAGATACAGCAAGGGTGTCACTTAAGTAATTAATCTGAAGTGTCATACAGTAACTTGCATAATCTCCAAGTTCCTGTTTGCTTTTTGAGACTGGATAAGGGATGAGCATGACTGTTGCGCTCAGATATCCCTTTATTACTATCTTGTTACTCTCCCAAATCCTAACCGGATTTTCAAGCAGGACAAACGCGGTGTCTAATGTAATATGCAGAATACCGTCATCCCAGGCAGAGTCCGTAACCCGGATAATTAAAGTATCGCGGTAATCCCAAGTACTTAGAGTGTCATACCCGTAATGATGCCTCTCATACATCCACTCATACCCCAACCCGAAGGGGAAGTAGGTTGTGTCGAGGTCGAATTTGAGTTCATAGGTGAAACTTACCGGCTCAGACCATTCATTATCAGACACGCGAACTCGCCAGTAATAGGTGTTGCCCCACTGGAAGGAATCAATTGGAATTACGCAAGAGACAGCATCAATGGTTGAATCCGAAAATAGCATCGCATCGAACTTGTCGTCACTGGCTATTTCCAGGGAGTATATGAGCGCACCCTCTACAGATTGCCAGGTGAAAAGGATGCCGTTGTTATAGTTATGGTATTCTGACCCTATGGGGGATATAGGAGTAGGGACTTCCACTTCTCGGAGGTCGCATCCTGCAAAAACTAACATCGCCCCCAAAAGGATAAAGCCAAGCTTTAGATGCTTCATAAATCACCTCCACAAGAATAATAGGCCAAAGCGGGGTTTTGTCAAGGGTAAGAATCCCTTATATAAGCAGCCGCTATTTTGGTTGACAACCCCCCGTCTTGCTCCTATAATCACCGCTAAATGATTGAACTTGGCACGTATACGAAGTCCCGCCGCGACATCCTGGACAAGGTTGAGTGGATTTCTGAAGTTGACGTTTTTCCCTGCTACCAGTGCGGACGCTGTTCAGGCGAGGAGTCTTCCTTGAGCTTACTGGCTACGTATTCCCTAATCTTTCAAACGCATCCTGCGGCTTGCGTTTGACCTGCGTCTATCCGCACGCTCCTTGAGTCCAAGATGTTGGTATCTTGAGTGCATACATCCTCAGACCGGAGGGGGAAGGATTCCCAATAACGAAATCCCTCTCGCTTTCCAAGGTGTTGCACTTCATTATTGACCCCACGAAATTTTAAAATTACCCCTCCCCCGGCGCTGGACGCGCCACCCTCTCCCTCTGGGAGAGGGTCGGGGTGAGGGTGTTACAATTTTTCCCCCTCCCTGGTGGAGGGGGATGAAGGGGGCGGGGATTTAATACCCCACATGTCTGCTTCACCCAACAGGGGTACAAGCGCATCCGTGCGGGGACCCCGATCACCTTCCCCCGACTCCTCTTCGAAATGTCGCCCCCTCCCATCAAGGAAGGGGAACTACTCCTTTCCCTCTTCCGCTTTCGGTTCCTCAGGCTCGGCAAGCATCTTGATGACGACCGCAACCGTCCAGGCGAGAGCCTCGTAGGGGTCGACCTTCAGGTCGACCCGGAAGTATTCAACATGAACGGGCCGACTTAAAAGTCGGCCACTACGAGCCTTACCGTCTCACGCATTTTGGTTTGCAATACATTCCTTCTATAGATATAAAACATCGCCGTCAGCGCAATCAGTGCGGCGAAGGCCTGGGCGATGGCGGAGGAGAGTCAGTAGTAGGCCTGGAGGAGTTCAGGATTCATGATGTTTGATTCCCTGCCTCAGCTTTTGGTAAAGGGTCCATGTCCTTTTTTGGGAGCCGAATGCAAAAAGGCCCGGATCTAAAGCAAAATAATGCTCTTCCCATGGGGTCTGGATTGAAACCCAGGCCATACCTCCATTGACCCAGAATGATTTTCTTCCAATCCAGTTGACCTTGACGCCGGAGAGATCGAACTCCAGTACTATCTCCTGTTGCCGTTCCCGCTTCTGACCTGTGAAGAAAGCCTTATTCTTCTCCAATCTCAATATTCCTGACCCTTCATAAGCAAGCCATTTCCAAGCCCTTATAAAATATTCCTTTGAGGAGTAAAGAACAGGAAATTCTTCGCCTGGCCTGAGGGCTTTACCTCGGGTGGAGATAATTTTCCTTCGAATGTTTCTCAGTCTTAACAATAATACTACGGGTACCCCAAAACCCAAAGAGAATACGATTAAAAATACTATTAGATAAACCGGGCTACCCAGTATCCACATCATTACACCAAGGCCAAGATACATTGCCACCAATATCGCCCATATTATAATGAAGATTCTAAAGAACGTTTCCCCAGGGCTTTGGCCGGGTGGAGGCCCCCCTGTATCTTGTTGTCTGTATTCGGTCATGTCTTCCGCTCCTTCTGATGCTACTTTTTTAACAACATGCAAAAGATACGGTTTATAAGGCGGATGTCAAGACGGCTGACGCCGATTTCAAATTGCAAAGTGCAAAATGAAAATTTTAAATTTACCCCTCCCCCGCGCTTCTGTGAAGCGCACCCCCTCCACCAGGGGGGGGGAACTCACCCCACGAAGTTACTTCGTACCTTCGCGGGAACCCCTATATTACTCTCCCCATTGAAGGTGAGCCTCGTAGGGGTCGACCTTCAGGTCGACCCGGAAGAATTGAACATGAACTTCCTTCATCTGAGTTCTCAGCGTTTGTCTTCGGAAAATATAGAAAATTGCCGTTAATCCAATCAGTGCGGCGAAGGCCTGGGCGATGGCGGAGGAGAGGTAGTTATACGCCGCGAAGAGGTTAGCGTCCATAAATAAAGGATATACGGCATAGAATAGATGTCAAGGCAGAAGAGACGGCGTATTTCAAAATGCAAAGGCAAAATGAAAATAAAATTACCCCTCACCTCTAACTCCTCTCCCGGAGGGAGAGGAGAACTATTTGCTATTTGCTCCGCAAGCGTCTCCCTTCTCCACCTTTTAGGCAAGTAGTGGTGGAGTTTTGAATGTTCAAAACTCCTAAAGCCAAGCCGAAGGCTTGGGTAACTTTTTGGGTAGCTTTTGTCCAACATTCGGCCATCTTTTGACCAGCTTTTTTAAGGTAAATTTGACTTTTGATATTTGCACTTTGAAATTTGAAATGCGCGAATACACCAGTTGATCTCAGAAGGGATAATACCCTCCTTTCTTCGGTCGCTATTTCTTTTGTTCCTCTATCTCGCGCTTATACGCCTCGTCGCGAAGCTCGTTTCGGTATTCCGGCTTCTCGAACGAGTAGTGAAAGTCAGGCTTGCCGTAAGTACCCTCAAGGATACCCACCACGTCCTCAACGAACACCAGCTCCTCATCGGTAGGGATGACAAAGATCTTTACCGGCGACGAGTCGGCAGAGATCACGAACTCGTGGTTGCGGCTTGTCGCTTGACGGTTGCGCTCGGGATCGATCTTGACGCCCAACTCCTCAAGTCCGGAGCATATCTCCTCGCGCATTTCCCAACCCTTCTCGCCAACGCCTGCGGTGAACACAATGGCGTCGGTATGACCAAGGGCGGCAAGGTAGGCACCCAGATACTTCTTTGCGCGGTGGCATTCGATCTTGAAGGCAAGCTCGGCCTGCCTATCGCCTTCATCCATCGCCTTGTGCACGTCCCGGCGGTCAACGTACTTACCGGTTATCCCCAGTATGCCGCTCTTCTTGTTTAAAATATTGATCACCTGCTGTGCGGTGAGGTCCTCCTTCTCGGCGATGTAGCCGATTATTGCCGGGTCAATGTCGCCTGAGCGGGTGCCCATCACCAGCCCCTCAAGAGGGGTAAAGCCCATGGAGTGATCGAAGCTTTTTCCGTTCTTTATCGCGGTAAAGCTCACCCCGTTGCCTATGTGGCAGGTGATTAGGTTGACCTCTTCCGGCTTCTTGGAAAGCATAACCGCGGCCCGCTTGGATACGTAAAGATGCGACGTTCCGTGGAATCCGTAGCGGCGCACCTTGTAGTGTCGGTACCACTCGTATGGCACGGCGTATATGTATGTCTGTGCAGGCATGGTCTGGTGGAAGCTCGTGTCCATCACCGCCACGTGGGGTATCGAAGGCAGGTACTCCATAGCCGCCTCTATGCCAAGTATATTGGGCGGGTTGTGCAGAGGGGCAAGGTCGGCCAACTCGCGGAAGGTCTCGAGCACCTCGGGGGTTATGCGGACAGAGGCCGCGAAGCGCTCTCCTCCGTGCACCACCCGGTGGCCGCAGGCCTGGATCTCGGAGATCTCCTTGATCACCCCAACCTTGGGGCTGGTGAGTGTCTCTACGATAAGAGCGGCAGCCTCCTTGTGGGTGGGGCACTTTTTTGATCTCTGGTAGATTTCTCGCCCGGGCACCTGATGCTTGATGAACGAGCCCTCTATTCCTACCCGCTCGACTATGCCGGACGCCAAAGGCCGCCTTATCCCCCAGCGGTAGATCATGTACTTTACTGACGAAGAGCCGCAGTTCAAAACGAGAATCTTCATTCTTCTATATCCTCCTTGATCATTAGACCCAGTATCTCTGTCGTCCTCTTTAAAGGATTACCGTTTTGTGCCGCGCCGCGTGGCAGTTTATGTTCACGGCCACTGGCATTGAGGCGATATGGCATGGGTGGGTCTCGATGAAAACGGCCAAAGCAGTCACCCTTCCGCCCAAGCCCATCGGCCCGACGCCGGTTGCGTTGATTTTTTTTAAAATCTCGCGCTCAGCATCCGCATACCTCGGATCGGGATGATGCGAGCCTATGTCACGCAAAAGCGCCTTCTTGGCGAGATAGGCCACGTGCTCGAACGTGCCGCCGATGCCTACACCTACGATTACCGGCGGGCACGGGTTGCCGCCGGCATTGCGAACCCATTCGACCACGAAATCCGCTATCCCCTCAAGCCCGTCGGCAGGCTTCATCATCTTTACACTGCTCATGTTCTCAGAGCCGCCGCCCTTTGGCGCCACGGTAATCTTCATCCGATCACCCGGAACAATATCCCAGTGGATGATCGCCGGGGTGTTGTCCTTGGTGTTCACCCTGGAGCCTGCAGGGTCGGCAACGATTGATTTTCTCAGATAGCCGTCGGTATAACCCTGCCTCACGCCTTCGTTTAAGGCATCCCGCAGGCTTCCTCCCACGAGACAAACATCCTGACCGATTTCTACAAAAAGCACCGCAAAGCCGGTATCCTGGCAGATGGCAAGCTTCTCCGAGCATGCTATATCTATATTCTCCGCGATTTGTGCTAGTATCTCGGCGCCTACCGGTGATTCTTCCTTCTCCTTAGCTTCCAGTAACGCCTTCTTAACGTCTGCGGGCAACAGGGTGTTGGCCTCGATGCACAGGTTCCTAACGGGCTTAATTACGTCACTTACGTCAAACTTGCGCACCTTGCCTCCTTGAAAAGTTTAGGGGATGAAACATCTGTTAATCTTACGCCGAGTGGGGTTAATGTCAAGAAACCCAGTCAGCCCTACATAGCACTCGTCACAGGTTTCGGGGTCCCCGGACGTACGCGAAGCGAACGTCTGGGGTGAAAAAAGCTGGACAAAAGATGGACAAAAGCTCCCCAAAAGGTGGACAAATTCAACCCCAAAAATGTCAA
>DAOVCF010000026.1 GCA_030670165.1 Candidatus Stahliibacteriota bacterium
AGATACGACGGGATTCGCTACGGGAGAAGGGTCGAGAAACTCGGTTTAAAAGAGACATACGAAGCCACACGGGGCCAGAGCTTCGGCGACGAGGTAACCCGCAGGATACTTATCGGGACGTTCGGGCTCTCAGCCGGCTACATAGACGCATACTACAACACCGCCTTGCGGTACAGGGCGGCGCTGGCCGCCGAGTTCGAGGAAGCTTTCAAAAAAGTGGAGTTCCTCCTCTCCCCCACCGCGCCTACGCCCGCGTTCAAGCTGGGCGAGAAGATTCAAGATCCTCTGGCCATGTATCTATCCGATATCTTTACCGCGCCCGCTGCCCTGGCGGCTCTGCCCGCGATATCCATGCCTGCCCCGGATAAGGTGGACGGCCTGCCCGTGGGGATTCAATTAACCGCGCCGCGGTGGCAGGATGCAAAACTCCTGGAGCTTACCCATGCAGTCGAAAAACTATGAGATAATAATAGGGCTGGAGGTCCATGCCCAGCTGGCCACCCGATCCAAGATGTTCTGCCGGTGCGCGGTTGACGTGGACGCGAAGCCCAACACGAAGGTGTGTCCGATATGCCTGGGCCTGCCCGGGGTTCTACCCCAAACCAACGATCAAGCAATCAAGCTGGGGATAAGGGCTGCCCTTGCCCTGGGCTGTAGTGTGAACCTTGAGAGCCGCTGGGCGCGCAAACACTACTTCTCGCCCGATCTGCCCAAGGGATATCAGATCACCCAGTACGAGCACCCTCTGGCCGAGAAAGGGGTACTTGAACTGCCCGGGTTCGATAAGAAGGTTCGCATTCGCAGGCTGCATCTTGAAGAGGACGCGGGCAAGCTCATTCATTCGACAAGAAAGACCCTGGTTGACTTCAACCGGTGCGGGGTGCCTCTGGCTGAGATCGTTAGTGAACCGGATATTCGCAGCGTGGAGGAGGCGGACGCCTACCTCAAAGAGCTAAGACTGGTGTTACGGACGCTGGGGGTGTCCGAGGCGGAGATGGAGCGCGGGCACTTTCGATGCGAGCCGAACATCAGCGTTCGCCCCAGGGGCCAGAAGAAGCTGGGGGTGCGCTCGGAGATAAAGAACTTAAACAGCTTCAAGGCGGTTCGCGAGGGGATAGCCAGGGCGGTGAAAGACCAGATCGAATGGTTACAGCAGGGAAAAGAGATTGTGCAAACAACCTATCTGTGGGACGAGAAGCTAAGAGAACTCAGGCCCATGCGTGCAAAGGAGACCGCGGCGGATTATAGATACTTTCCCGAACCTGACCTACCGCCGCTGATCCTTGAGCCATTCGAAATAGAAGAAATTAAAAAGCAGATAATGGGTACTACCGTTCCGAGTAACCAAGGGACAACGGTTTCCTTCGATGTCAGTTTCGTGTTACCAGCCCAAAAACGTAAAGAATGGCTCGAAAAGGGTCTTAAAAAACAGGATGTTGAGGTATTGGTTGCAGAACCCGAATGGGAACGCTATTTTATTCAATTATCAAATGTCGGGGCCTCAGTGAAGGAAGCATCCACATGGCTTCTGAACGAGGCGCGAGGGATCTTAGCCGAGCGCAAGGAGACGCTTGCAGAGTTCAAGGTGCCGGTAAAGGAGTTGGCTTCACTCATTAAGTTGTTGAGAGATGGCAAGTTAACCCGTCCGGCGGCAAAGGAGCTTCTGGCAGCCATGGCCGATAAGGGCAGGAATGCAGCCGAACTTATGGAGGAGCTGGATCTGGGAGGTGTTTCGGATGAGGGACTTTTGGAGAAGACGGCAAGGAAGGTGATCGAGGAGAACCCGGACGCTTGCGGACGTTATCATAAGGGAAAGACGAATGTCATAGGCTTCCTTTTGGGTCAGTGCATGGCGAAGCTTCGAGGCAAGGCCGACCCCAAAGCCGTTCGGGAGATGCTTATGAAGCTGCTATCTGAAACCAGATGAATATAGATCGGAGGATCAGATGACCCGCTACGAGAAAGGAATCCGTACGATAGTTTACGACTGTCTTGGAACGAAAAGAGGAGAACGGGCGATTGTTATATGCGACAGACCGAAAAGAAAGATCGGTACAGACCTGTTCGACGCACTGGTCGCGTCAGGAGCCGAAGCTGTACTCTGCGAGATAATCCCGCGCAGGCAGCACTCCGAGGAGCCTCCTAAGTATGTGGCCGATCTCCTGCGCTCGGCGGACGTATTCCTGGTGCCGACATCAAAGTCAATGACCCACACCCAGGCGCGACGCAAGGCACTAGCCAACGGTGCGCGCGGCGCGACCCTGCCAGACGTTACCGAGGAGATGATCGCTCGCACGATGAGCGCGGATTATCGAGATATTCACAGGCGCACCGTGAAGCTTGCAAAGGGGTTTAAAGACGCAAAGCGCATCCGCATCACAACCAAGGCCGGCACCGACGTCCAGATCGTAGTAGATGGCCGTGATTTCCGGCTGGATACCGGCGTTCTCGCCAGGCCCGGCTCTTTCTCCAACCTGCCCGCAGGAGAGCTCTACGTTGCGCCTGTTGGGGGTAAAAGCTCGGGCATAGTCGTCTTCGATGCAAGCTTCTCCGGGATAGGAATGCTATCTCAGCCGATCGTTATAGAGATAGAGAAAGGGATCGCTAAAAAGATCAAGGGCGACCGGGGCAAGCTTGCAAGGATGCTTGATGCCGTAGGTCCCAATGGTCGGAACCTGGCAGAGCTGGGTATAGGCACAAACGATAGGGCAAAGATCACCGGCAACGTTTTGGAAGACGAGAAAGTTATGGGTACGATTCATCTGGCGTTCGGGGATAACTCGACCTTCGGCGGCAAGGTCAAGGTTGACGTCCATCTCGATGGTCTGGTGCTCAAGCCGACCGTAGAGGTGGACGGGAAAGAGATTATGAAGAATGGTCGCCTCATGTTTTAGGCTGTGCTTGCTCCTCCTGCTTCTGGGAGCAGGGGAGGGCCGCATACGACGCATCCGGTTCAAGGGAAACCGCCACTTCTCTAGCTCGCGGCTCAGCAACGTTATCTACACCACCCGCAAGGAACCGTATAGTCCATCCATGGTGGCGGCCGATTCGGCGGAACTGGTAAGATTCTACCGCAATCAGGGCTTCAGCTGGGTTGAGGTGACCACTCAGTATCTTGCATCCAGAGATAAACTTACCTACCATATAAATGAAGGTGAAAGGCTCAAGGTCAAAAGCATCAGGGCCATAGGAGCCTCGGCAAGCGATGAAAATGCTATCCTTGCCAAAATTCCTATCAAGAAGAGATCCACCTTTACACTGTTTGGAGAGCAGGAAACCGAAAGGTTGACGAAGAAATACTACAAGGACCGCGGCTACCCCTACGTGGTAGTTAATGTGGATACCGTTACTTATGGGACCGAGGTAGAATTGACCTTGAGTGTGGTCCCTGGAAAACGTGCGTGGATTTCCAGCATCAGCTTCAGCGGCGTTGCCCCTTCGGCGGTAAATCCAGACTTTCTCATGCGTACAACCGGGCTAAAAGCTGGGGAACGTTACTCGGCCGCGAGGATTGACCGAGCCAGTCGGCTTCTCTACTCGACCTCGTTGTTCTCGCGCGTCAGAATGAATCTTCTGGCGGCTTCCTCAGGACGCGAAGACTCCCTTGATGTAGTTTTCCAACTTACCCCGACCAAGACGCACGCCGTGCTTGTAGGAGGCGGCATTCAGACGGCTGAGAATGAGTTCATACCTGACAGGCTTCTTCTTTCCCTCGGTTGGGAGCATCTCAATCTTCTTCACCGTGGCGTAACCTTATCGAGCGAGGTAACCCTGAGTCCGACCTTCCGAGGCAACTACGAGACCGGTTTTGAAATACGCAACCGCTATCCGAACATTCTGCCCTGGGGACTGGCACTTGCCCTTTCACCCTACTGGAAGCACCGCCTTAACCGCGATACGGTTAACATCTTTACCCACACCCTGGGAGGAGAAGCGGGGATTGAGAGGGATTTTTCGGATAAACTGAGGGCAGGTCTCTCGGCGCAGGCCAAGCAAGTTTGGCAAATCCCTGAAAACTTGCCCTTTGATGGAACCGGCTCAACCAATTTCCTGCGTTTATCTCTTATCTACGACAGCCGCGACGACTTCTTCAATCCCAAAAGCGGGGTGTTCTTCTACCCCTATGCGGACTGGGCGGGCAGGCCTTTTGGTGGTAACAATGACTTCTTGCGGCTTAATGCCGAGCTGCGCAACTACCTTGCTTTACCGTTTGGCTCGGTGCTTGCCTGGAGGCTTCGCGGCGGTCTGATCGCTCCGCATTCAGGTATGACATACGAGAATATATCTTTATTCGAGAAGTTCACCCTTGGGGGTTCGGGCACCGTTCGTGCTGTCTCGGACCGTGCCCTCGGCCCCGATTCAATCCTGGTTAACTTCCGACTCGACCCGCCGGATTCTGTAACAGGAGAAGTAGACACCACTTGGTTTTTTGACCACTATGGAACCCTCCTGCTCCTCTACTCCTTCGAGCTGCGCACACCGTATATGTTCAACAACCTGATAGGCTTTGCTTTCTTCGTGGACGTAGGGATGTGTGCGCGCGATGCCGACGCGATCCGCGATGCGGACCGTGCCTGGGGACCTGGCGCAGGGATCAGGGTAAACACCCCCATAGGGCCGGTGCGTATCGACTACGCCAAGAACGCCGCCGAGCCTTTCAAACCATTCAAAGAGAGCTGGACCCTGGGCGGAAGGATCGAACTTGGCTTTCTTCAAGCGTTTTAGGCTTCGTCGGGGCGAGCGCCATCCCGCTCTGAGCCCTTGGCGGAGATGGATGCGCTTCCTGATAATCGCCGCAGTCTCCTTTATAGGGATGGCGGCTATGGCTTACTTCCTTAGAACCCCGCTGCGCGACGACATCATCCGGCAGCTCTTGAGGATCGCCGAAGAGCAAGGCGTCTGCGTTGATTACGATGCCGTGTGTGGCAACCTCTTCGGCGGGATCAACCTCTCCAATCTTAGTGTAATTCAGGATGCAGATCATTCCTTTTATGCCGATCAAGTACAGTTATCCTATCGCCTTATCCCTTATCTTCTTGAAAAACGCATCGATATAAGGTCGGTGCGGTTAATCCGGCCGTGCGTGCGCTGGGTATTGCCTCTAGAAAAGAAGGAGGAGAGGGAACCGCTGGATCCCGGCTTCTCGCTTGACCTGGCTTCGTTTCACATCCGCAGCGGTCGTGTGGAGCTGGCAGATACCTTGATGGTTGAGGGAATCCAGCTCGACATGAGCTTACACGTGCGTCCGCACCATATCAATGGACGCCTGCGCCGCGCCTCTGCCCTCCTTCGATTGAACGGCGAGGAACGTCTGCGCCTGCGTTCGGCCAAGACCAACTTCGCCTACGCAGCACCTGACACCGTTCATCTGGACGATCTGCTCTTGCTTACCCAGCACTCCAAGCTGAGGGGTGAGATACATGTTTTAGGCCCAAGTTGGGATGTGGGGTTTAAGGAAGTCAGCATTGATCTTTCCGAGATTGATCCCGAAACGCTTGAGGGCCGCCTTGCCGCCCAGGGCAGGGTGGGAGAAGACAGCACAGGTTTTGGTGGGGAATTTACGTTCGACCTTGAGGGTGCAAGGATCGGCGAGTTCAGCATCGCGGATGTGAATATGGCACTAGTGGGAGAGGGGGGAAACTTCGAGATCTCACTCTCTGCAAGCGATCCTGGCCTGGGAAGGATAGCGAGTGCGGGCACTATGCGGTTGAAAAGGGAGGGCGTAAGTGTTGATCTTGCTATTGAAGAAGTTGAGCTTTTCCCTGCCCCTGGCTGGCCTGTGAGCTTCAGTGGCAAATTAGCCGCGGGCTACCGCTTGCAGGAGAAGGAGGGGGAAATTAATGGTACGCTGGAGGAGATAGGTATCCGCACGATGCGTTGGGAGCACTGCCGTTTCGACGCCGCGTTTGCCGGAGAAACAATCAGGCTGCGTGAGTTCCTGCTAACGCAGGGGTTCGCACGTATCCAGGCTGAGGGGGTATTCTCGCCGGATACAATCACAGGCTCGGTGGGTATCCAGAGCTTCCAGGTGGCAAGCCTGGGCGAACTCAACCCTCTGGGTGCACCAGCCGAGGTGGACGCAGAGCTGGAGGTTGAAGGGGATAAAGACGCTCCAAAAATCTCAGGGATTGTCCTTGTTCGTTCTGATGAGGCGTTCTTTGAAAGGATAGAAGCGAATCTTGCGTCCTTCGATCCATTAAACTTCGCCGGAACAGCAACCCTCGACGTGGGAGGAGTCACCGGGGTTGTGAAAGAAAAGATCGACCTTAAGGCCACTATCAAAGACGGTTTCCTGGAAGCCGCTGCATCCGCCGGTCCTGATATGTCTTTGATGACCAACGGCCTGATAACACTTGACTGGAAGCGCAACATCTATGAATACGGTTGCGAGGAGCTTATGCTGGTCGTCTCAGCGGATACAATCGAGAACCGCTTCCCCTTTGTTTTCGGCCAGGCCGCCGACTCTATCTATCTAAGCCCTACCTTCCTGTTTGTGGGTGCGGGCGAGCTTGCCACCACAGGTTCGTGGCGACCGGGTAAGCTGCCGCGCTGGGAACTTTCACTCTACGATATTGAGCTTGCCACCCTTGGCCGGATATTTAACCTGCCTGCGAACTCGAGCGGCTTAATATGGGGGCAGATAGCCAGCCGTGGAGAAACCGAAGACCGGACTATACACCTTGACCTGGGTGCCGCGGATCTGCGCGTAGGGGATATGGAGGCCGACAGCCTGAGTTTTACAGGCATTCTCGATACCTCGAAACTTGAGTTCGACGCCGCTTTTGTCCTTGCTCAGGGTCGCTCCACCGCCAGAGGTTACCTGTGCTACGACCTGAGAGACAGCATACCCATACAGTCTTTCGATGCCCATGCACATCTCGATAACGTCGGGGTATGGCCATTTGAGTTCCTCAAGGATATAGTAGAGGTAAGGACCGGGGAGGTCAAAGGCGAGCTTCACGCATCAGGAACTCTTGCTAATCCAGATATAGAGGGATGGGTAAACGTTCGCAATGCTGAGGTTTACGTGCCGGTAATAGACCTTACCAGTGAACGTGCCGATGCTGACATCCTGTTTGACAACGGCAGGGTGATAGTAGATCGCCTCGACGCAAATATAGGTACAGGTAGTATCGAGGGTCGAGGGGATTACACCCTGTTTACCGAACCCTATCCATTCTTCTTCGGTTTTCGTGTGAAGAATGTAATCTTCTCACCTGACAGACATATCTCAGCTGTCTGCAGTGGAAATCTGACTCTGGAAGGAACCTATATAACCCCACTTATAATAGACGGCAAGATGGATATTAAGGAAGCCCTCGTTACTTACGGTCTCGGAGACGAGATACGAGTTATCTCACCGGCTGCCCCTGTGCCCGATTCGTCCCTGCCGCCACCACCTCCAACCTATGTCAACCTGACGATTAAGGGTGAAAGAAACATCTGGATCCGCAACAACGACATGGACATAGAGGTGATCCCCGATCTTGAGATTATACTACGCGACGACCCGATGCCTCAGATAGTAGGGGATTTGCGGGTAAAACGCGGAAGTGTCTACTACCTTGACCACCAGTTCCGACTCGACCCTGCCCGGAGCAGGATCATCTTTCCACCCATAGAGGAACTGGATCCGGAATTCGATATATGGGCATCGATGCGAACGAACGATCTCGACTCAAGCCGAGGGAAACCGGAAGTTATAGAAATTGCCCTGCACATGGCAGGCACCCTTACCGAGCCGATACTTGAGTTCTACTCCGATCCGCCTGTATGGTCAGAGTCGGAGATCATATCCTATCTGCACCTGCACCTTGCTACTGCCTTTATCCAGGGTGTGGTAAGAGACGTAACCAGCCCCATTCAAAACTGGGCTCGTCTTGATGTTTTTTCAATCGAGGACTTCGCAATGCAGGACGTACCGACCAAGGTAACCTTTGGCAAGTACATAAGCGACAAGTTGTTCGCCTCCTACACCGTAGCCCTTTCTCAACATGTGCCAGGCGAGAACCAGCACCAGTTCAGGGTTGAGTACGACGTGGGAAGGAACCAGGACATCATCCTTGAACGGGACGAAGAGGGTGCGCACAACCTGCGCTATCAGATAAAGCTGCGCTACTGATGATAATCCATGCGGCAATACTGGGCCGTCCTCTTGATCTACTGCGTTATCGAGGCGATTCTTCGCTTGCCCCGGGTGATCTGGTGCGTGTACCTTTGGGAAACACCCGCGTTCCGGCATGTGTGGTTTCGAGGGAAGAGGGGGATGAAGAAGACCTAAGGGAGGTTGAGGAGGTGATTGTCCCAAGACTGTTTCCGCAGCAACTCCTTGATTTAGCTGGACATATCTCAAGCCAGCACCTTGGGTTCATGGGCGAGGCGTTGGGCTTGATCCTGCCTCGAGATATAATGATGCCACCGAAACGCAGGATCAAAGAACCCCGGATCGAAAAAAACCAGAGAAGACTCAAGATGCGGACGGACGAGAGCCGGATACTTCAGGCGTTCAAGAAATCATCAAAGCCGATGCTCGTGCACTCCCCGGCAGACTACACCGCGCTTCTTGTCGAGCTTATACGCGATGTTATGAGTAGAGGTAAAGAGGCGCTCCTTATCTTCCCTGACGAACCCGGCCTTGCGCGTTTCTACGAACGAACCTCACCCTATATGCCGCTTGCACTCTATCATTCCGAGATGGGACAGGGCGAGCGCAGGAGGATATGGCACGGGGTAAGACAGGGCCTCCTGCCTCTGGTTGCAGGACTGCGCTCCGCTGTGCTTCTGCCGTTTACGAATCCGGGATTGATCGTGCTCGCGGACGAGGAGTCGGACTCGCACCGCGTGCGCTCGCACCATCTGCACTACAACGCCCGGAACCTGGCTGTTTTCCGTGCAGAAAAGGAGGGTGCTCGCGTTCTGCTCTTCTCCCATGCCCCCTCCCTTGAGACATCCCATAAGGCACGAAGCGGCAAGCTCTTATGGATAGAACACCGGGTTGCACAGCACGGCAAGGCCCTTATTGTCGACATGAAGAAGGATGGGGAAGCAACGATCCTCTCCAAAACCCTGCTTGAGGAGATCAAAGCGGCGAGGGATCAAGGGATGCAGGCGCTCCTGCTTCTGAATCGCCTGGGGCTGGCCGCAAGGCTCCTGTGCCTTGACTGCGGGCACGTGCCTACCTGCCCCACATGCGACATGCCGTTCAAGTTCTTAAAAAAAGGCGCGGCTCTGGTGTGTCCTGTCTGCCGTAAGGAAATTCCCGCGCCAGAGCACTGCTCCGAGTGCGGGGGTGCACGCTGGCAAAACCTGTCATTTGGCCTTGAGAGTCTGGACAGGGAACTTAAGCGATGCTTCCCTCACGATAGACTCTTAAAGATAACCGCCGAGCACAGGCCGATTATTGAAGACGCACAGCAAGCGGAGATCATATACGGAACGAGCGCCGTCCTGGAGTACCTGCCTGTGAAGGTTCAGGTGGCGGCGTTGCTCTCCTGGGATGCGGAGCGAAGCCGGGCAGACTTCAGGGCGGCGGAGCGTGCGTTCCGTAACGTTGCCTACCTGCGAAGGATACTAACGTCGAGCACTCAGAGTCGGCTCGTCGTCCAGACGTTCAGACCGCGCAATCGGCTTCTTTTGTGGGCGCTTCGGGGGGATTACGAGTCGTTCTTTCAAAGCGAGGTGCGAAGACGCCGGGAACTGGGGTATCCTCCCTACCGCAGGCTGCTTCTGTTCGAGGCCGGACGCAGAAACGTATGGGATGCGGAAAAGCTTCTGGAGACAATCAAACACGATGGGGCCGAAGCCTTAGGCCCTTACCGGGGCAGGAGAGGCAGGAGCCGTATTCTGGTGAAGATACGCCGCGACCTTGAACCCGCTGATCTAATAGACGCCCGCACCCTGCTGCGCTCCGGCTGGCAGGCAGAGGTTGACCCAGTAGAAATACTATAATCACCCCGGAGGCATCCCTATTCATCTCTAAGATACATGAGTAACTGATATTGAGTGAACACATTTAGAACAAGGAGGCCAGCCTTCAGGCTGGCCTCGTGGACTTTTAGGTGTGGAAATTATTCTTCTTCCCAGCCTTCTTCTATCCTGTCTTCTCCTACCTTTTCGTATCCGATGAAGAAGTTAATGCCTACGGTGGGTGTGTGGGGGTAGAAGCCGTCTACGTATACGTCATCGTAAGTGCCTTCGGCATCCCAGGAAGCGTTGGTCTCAAGCGGGACCAGGTAGCGGGCCTTTGCCTCAAGTCCCACCACTACGCGGCTTTCGAACTTCCAGTAGTAAGCGAGCCCGACACCGGCAGCAAGGGAGAAATTATTATAGTCATAAGACCACCCCTCACCGTCGCCGTCTTCGGGTGAGCCGAATCCTGTTCCAATCTCCGCGATCCTGAGGTGAATGTCATAGTCGCCCATCCCGATAACAGGCCTTAAGCGCAGGTGGTCTGAGAGGTCTATGATGTAGCCGAACTCAGTGAGATTGATCTCGTGGCGGAACGCTGCCTTGTAGTCACTGCCAGAGGCGGTCTGCCAGGAATAGGAATTCCCTCCGCCGATGGTGAAGTTCCAGAGCCTGAGAATAATCGGGGTGGAAAGCCCCACCTGGTAAGGGACAATGTTCGGGATGTTGTATGCGGAGAGGGCGTCGTGCATGGGCTTCATGTTGGTCAAGGTAGTCGACACCCCTGGGCCGCCGTAGATGCCCCACTCAAAACCGAACCCCACGGCTGTCAGTAGGCAAATAACGAGTATGATGCGCTTCATTTCCACTCCTCCCACTCGTCGTCATTCGTTTCAACCCGGGAGCTGCCGCCGAAGACGACACCTACGGAGACGAAGGGACCATCCATGTTGAAGCTCACTGCATCCTTATCTATCGAGTAGCCGTGTTCGTCCCACCAGTCGGATTCATAGATTGGGTAAAGATAGCCGCCCTTTACGTTCAGCCCGGCGAAAGCGGTCTTGCGCTCATTGGCAGGGAAAAGAAGTGTTATCTCGGCAGCGGCACCTACGTTGACGAATCCCTTACCCACGTCGTAGCTTTCGTCGTCTTCAAAGAACTCGTCGTTATCGGTTCCATCGTCAGTCGGTGATCCGAAACCGCCGCCTGCGCGGTAACGGCCGATGTGCAGTCCCAAACCGCCGCCTCCTATCTGAATCGCCGGCCCTATCAGGACTATGTCCGCGATGTTGAAGCGGTAGCCGAACTCGCCGTAGCCCATTCCGTAGCCCATGATGACCTTACAGCTGTCGCCTGCGGCCTCCTTGAAGAAGCCCGCGCCCCAGCCGCCTACCGAGAAGCCTTCTACAAAGCCTTTACCCTGGCCGCCAATGAGAAACATCGGTCCGGAGAACTCGGGGCCGCGCGAGCCGCCAAAGAAGGTGTCGTTGTAACGGGCAAGCTCGGCGTTAAGCCCCTCGAAGCTCGGCATCATCCCTATTACCATCGGGCCGCCGAAACCGCCTGCCTGGACGGCAAACGCCGCCGTTACCACCGCCAGTGCGATTACTATGGCACGTTTCATCTTCAGCCTCCTTAAGGGTTTACGTACCTTGATCCAATATCCTTAATCCTTAAAGCCTCTCCTCCACCGGAGGCTTTTATGTGAGGTTAAGACGAATTCTACCACTTAAGGTTGCGAAAGTCAACTGCCCAAAACTGCCATAACTCGTCAGGTTTGAGTGCAACTCGTCGCAAAAAAGCTGGACAAAAGATGGTCAAAAGGTGGACAAAAGTTGGACAAAATGGGGCGATTTTGGGGTTTTTTGAGGGTTTTTGGGGTGAATCCCCTCCCCCTTTATCCCCCTTACCCGACGGGGGCACTTCGTCACCAAGGAGGGGGAAAACCCTCACCCCTTCCCTCTCCCAAAGGGAGAGGGAACAAAGGCCCGCGGTTATCTTCCCGGAAATCCTCTGGTTTGGTACCGGCATCCCGGCCAAGGTGGTGATGGCCGCTTTGATCTGTTTCTTCCCGGTGATAATGAACACCACCAAGGGTCTTCAGTTCGGCTCGCTCTCCGCCTCCCGCTGGCAGGTGCTCTGGAAGCTGCGCTTCCCCATGGCCCTGCCCTACATTATCATCGCGCTGAGGATTTCTTCAACTCCTGGCCGCAACCGTACTTGCCTCGCTGGGAAGCATAGCGTTTTTTGGATTTGTATCGTTAATCGAAAAACGTGCCTTGTACTGGCACATAGGGTGGGGAAGGGGAATCGGGCCGACCTGAAGGTCGGCCCTCGGTTATCCGTGCGGCCTTTTTGCCTTCGGCAAAAAGAAGCAATCAAAACAGCTCGTCAAGCTCGTAGTAGGCTACATCCCCCAGAGGATCCCACAAATCTTCTCCGTAGGCAAACCAGAAGTCGCGGTTGTCGGTACGTATGAGAATCTTCATCACCGATATAAAGGTGCTAACCGAGTCTTCCAACTGCCACGCACGCTGAGTGGTCACTGCGGGGTTCTCGATCAACGCATTGAGCAGTCTGGAGTAACGGTAGCAATAGGCGGGTTCGTACAGCTTGCAGTGATGGTTGGTGGCTATGAGGTGATCCGGAGCGATGTCCGGTTCGTCACTCGGATACCTGATAGCTATCCCCGCGTTGTTAGCTTCCACCACACAGGGGAGAACCGCATTGCTTCCCAGTGCAGGGCCGGCACAGTGGATGATATGCGTGCCGATGCGGGGATGATCGGCAATGGCGGCGTAGATGTCCTTTGAATCATGAGTGCCGCCGCCGTTGTAATCCGCGTTCTCAATCCCCTGACGAATAGACCACAATATCGGCCAGAACTTGCCGGATTCGTCCTGTAACACGTTGTGGTTGCCCAGGTTGTATGACGCACAAACCCCGTCCTCGGAGACGCCGGACAGGCAGCCTATAAAGAAAGGATAGGCGAAGGAAACCCAGCCCATCTCCGAATCGTCCTCCGACTGGTAAACAACGATTACCGTATTATCGATGAGAAGTTCGTCGGTGGTCCAGTCCAGGATGCGGCAGTAGATGAGACCGCCTGCGAGCTGTGGATCGGATTTTGTGGCATCACCCCATGCGGAGAGAGACGAACATTGTATGCTCCCGAGATTGAGCCCGAAAAAATCGGGTACGAACTGGGCGGTGTAGAGGTCGGTAAGGTCAACTTCCCTGCCCAGGAACTCGCTTGAGGTGGACCAACCGGAGTCGGCGCATACCTGCCTCCAGCCGTCCAGGAGACCCGCAAGCTCCTCGCCGTAGGGAGTCTGGTTAGGATCAACGCAGTAATCTGTAACGTAGGGCCGAACATTGACCTCGTAATTCTCGGCCCCGCCAAAGTGGTCGAGAAGATAGTAATCAAACATCTCAAGGAAGTTTCTCCCAAGAAGATAACCCTGGGCATACCCCATATCGTAGTGGGAACCCCAGACGGTAAGGATGGTCTGACCTGACTTTGTCTCCAGACGGCCTTTTAGCTCCTCTTCCCTGCCGCAAAATATGACAAGATACCCTGCAAGGATGGATAGTAGCAGGATTGGGACTGAGCGCCGGACTCGTTTCATGTCTCCTCCATTGGTTGCAGGTGATTGTATACACTCTATTTGGGGTTGTCAAGCCCACGACGTTCCTCAAAAATAATCTATTCGAAGGGTATCGGTTTAGATATTAAACGGCCTGGAGAGGCCGTTCTGCGATCTTTTTGCCGAAGGCAAAAAGAGCATATCGAGTGTGGATATCTTCGGCTATACGCAGGAGTTAACCGATTCACGGCTCAGATCTACGCGACTTAGGGTTATCCACAAGTTATCAACACGTAATCCACAGGGGCTGGGTCAATATCTATACATAAATAGTAGGCGCGTTTGTAGCCTGGTTAAACTGTAGATTTTAACTCGCAACCCGCTCTAATACAGAGAGTTATACTGTTACGGGCAATTGACCCTTAACCTGCTTGACAAGCGCGCTTAATCCGCC
>DAOVCF010000115.1 GCA_030670165.1 Candidatus Stahliibacteriota bacterium
AGGGTCGTAGGCAAGCTTGGAGGGCACGATCTCCGTCGGGTTCCAAACGTATCCGGTGCCCCATGCCAGGGGCTGCTTGCCTAACCGCGCCACCAGACTCTTCCACGAGATGGACATGTAGGCATTTGATATGCGGAACGATGGCTCCAGCCGGTATTCGTACATCCCTTGCAGAGAATCAGGGATCAGCTCAGCCAGTGAATCCGGCACAAAATCCAGCAGGTTGACCTCGACCGTTCCGAACGGCAGCGAGGCCTCGGCGTCGGCGTGAAGGAAGGATGATGAGCCCAGGTCGCCTTCCAAAGAGAAGAGAAGGTTGTTGAGATCAAGGATATTCCAATCCTCAACGTACTGGACACTTAGGACGTTCTCGTACTGACCGTTTATATCCACCTGTCCGTAAACTACACCAATCAGCCCCAGGATCAGTAATAACCTATACATCTTCACGGATGAACTCCTTTAAGTGCTTGGTTTGATTGAAAAGGGTTAATGCATAACCCCGCTCCAGGGTATGCTCGATGATCGAATACGAAGCGGTTTCGGGATTAAGCTTCCAGAAGTAGGGGGCAGGGATGCCTAAGATGCCTGCAATCAAGGGCTTTATCACCGCCCGGTGGGTAAGGACCGCGAACCCTTCTCCCATCCTCTCTTCGGTTATCCGCGCCAGTGCCTTAACCGCCCTGGTCTGCACCTTCTCAAGCGTTTCCGCACCCTGCATCCTTAACTTCTCAGGCTCGGTGCGCCACAGCCTGAACTGGCTTGGATATTCCTCTGCGATCTCGGCTTTGGGCCTACCCTCCCAGGAGCCCAGATGGATGTTGTTGAAGCCCTGCTCAACGATCGGTTCGATTCCTCTGCCTTCGCAGATCGCTTTTGCCGTCTCCAACGCCCTTGATAGAGGGCTCGAGTAGATAGCGTCAAGGTTGACGTCCTTTAGCTCTCGCGCCAGAGATTCAGCCTGCTTGCGTCCAACCTCGTTCAATGGGAAGTCGTATCGACCTCTAAACAATCCCTGTCTGTTACCTGCACACTCGCCGTGCCGAATAAGATAAATCGTCGTCCGCATACCCAACTTTAACCTTCTAAGTCTCACATGTCAACTCCTGAGAAGCTGAAAACTTAACGTCGCCTATCATCTGGGATGGATGCTCTTTTACCCTAGGATTAAAAAGAGCAATTGAAACAAAACCTCGCAAGATTGCGTCATCTACAATTATCAGAAGCCGAAGGAGGCGTTATGAAGGTAAAGTTGTCGCTGGTTCTTTTGGCCTTGCTTGTGATGAATGCAGGGCTTGTAGCCGCCGAACGGCTCAAGAAGGAGTTTATAGTCGGCCCTACCCCTGAACTTATAGTTGACGTTGATGCCGGAAAGGTGACGGTCGAGCGAGGCGATGCTGGCAAAATCACCGTCTACATTGAGTTAGGGAACCGGGACCGTTACAGACTTTCAAGCGAGCAGGACGGCGACGAGGTTCGCATCGAGCTGGAACACAAAGGTCTCTTAGGATGGTTCATTTTTCCTTTTGACGTTATCTCAGGCGATGAGCCGTGGGTTCGGGTAGAGGTGCCTTCCAGGTGCGACCTTGATCTGGTGATCGATGCCGGACGCATAGAGATAAGAGGTGGTGTTGAGGGAACCATCAGGGCGCGCACCGGCGCAGGTTCGATAAGGATGAATGACGTTGGAGGCGACGTTCGGGCAAGGGCCACAGGCGGTTCTATTCATATAGACGAGGCCAAAGGAAAGGTGGACGCGGAGACGAGCACCGGCGAGGTAATAATCCGGGACTCGGATGGGGAGTTCTATCTTGAGACGAGCGCCGGTTCGATCGAGATCGATCGTGCATCTGGTCGGTTCCGCGTTCTATCAATCGTAGGCTCGATAGATTTCGACGGAACCATTACCGAAGGGGAGGATAATCTTCTCGAAACCTCGGTAGGCTCTATAAAAGCAAGGCTCAGCGGGCTTTCGGATATTGAGATAGACGCGGAGACCGAGGTTGGCAGTGTGAGTATCTTCCCGGATATTGAACCGGTAGATGAATGGGAGCATCATCTTCGCGTCCGTATAGGTGACGGCACCAAGAGGCTTAGACTGCGTTCGGAGACCGGATCGATTCGTATCCGAAAGGGAACCGAACCTGAGAGGATCGAGGTTGAAAAAGAAGGAACAAAGCCAGAAGAATCAGAAGACGTACCGCCCGGGGAACCAATCGAGTAGTTCTTAAGGCCGCCTTGCATCCATCGTAATCGCCCTTTTATCTTCAAGGTGCCAGCCCTCTTTACTTAAGGGGATGTGCAACAAACGGCTCAGATATTGCGTCCTCTTCGTTGAAGGAGGCTTGATGAGAGGAAAACTGCTCCACGCACTTCTTCCGTTGTTTTCGGCAGTCGCCGTACTCGCGGCCGGGGAGACGCAGGTCATAGAAGAGGGGTTTTCCGTAGGCCCCGAGCCCAGGTTGATTATAGATGCGGACCCGGCGCGACTGACTGTGGAGGTAGGTGACAGCAACCGGATAGAGCTGAAGGTGGAGCTGCCCGGTGGGCACATCTATTCGCTTTCAACTGAGCAGGAGGGGGATAAGGTAACCGTGAGGGTGGAATCCGAGGGAACCTTGGGTTTAATAATGCGGCAGCTCAGACTTTATGAGGCGGACATCAGCGCCCGGGTGCCTGCAAACTGCGATGTTGTGCTGCTGACCCGGTCCGGGCGCATTGAGGTGAGGGGGGTAGGAGGAGAGATCCGCTCCCACAGCGGCTCGAAAGTTGAACAGGTGATAAGGTGGATCTTGCGTATGGGTAGCATTGCGGATACCGATCAAGCAGATGGGGGAGAGGAATAGTCTGTCCGGCGCCGGGTGAGTTCCACAACCGACGTTTGATGTGCGAGCGCCGCGTGAACTTCTGTACTGCCAACGCTATTCTGCATCCTATCCGTTGAAACTGAAGGAATGTTTATTGCCCCTGATTTGTCCTCCGAAGAAGAGTACAGAAGTTAAAACTCCATGGTTATCTCTAATCGCTAACTTCTGCTTTTATAATCGGCTTTGACTTTTTGACGAAATGGGTCGCCAGTTTATCTGCGATTACATCACGCAAGTAGCGTGACAGGACTCTATGGATTCGACAGCTATACAGGACTAGAGTCGTGAAATAGATAGAGACAAGGGGCGCAGCGATAAGAACTTTGTCAACACCTCTGTCAAAGGCAACGCCAGAGAACGTAACTGCCACTATGGCACCCAAGGCAATAGTTAGTTGAATTGAGCATCGATTTCGCTGCCCCGAGTCCTAACCCCTATGGGGCACACGTCTTCGATGGAGAAAAGGAGAATTTGTTTCCCTACTTCTTTTCCCTCTTTGCGCCCCCGATGAGCCGAGCAACGAGTATACCGATCGCCACCCCGCCGGTGGTCTCGATCACGGAAACCAAATCGCCCTGCATATCTTCCATGAAATTTGCAATGGGTCGGCTTATGAGAGGCAGCAGGTATACCATTATTACACCGGCGATGACTCCGCCCGCGAAGCTGACTACAGCGCGAAGGACAAGAATGCGCCTGGAGACCCAGTCGCCCAGATACATGAGTCCTGCGAATAGCGCGAAGTACAGCAGGGCGTATAGACCTCTAAGTAGAGGCGAGGCATGAGATACTATCGCAACCATTGCAGAAAGGATAACGGCGCTTCCAAGCGCATAGAAGAACCCTTCCTCGTTCCAGGAAAGAACCACGAATCCCAGGACGGCGGCAAGTAATGCCACCTTTAGGCCCATACCGCTGAACCATGCCCCCTGCAGAAGCCCATGCAGCAGCCCTGCAACCGCAAAGGCAACCGCAAGCACAAGGATGATCTTCAGCCAACTTCCACGTTGTTTCATTCCAACTCCTTTTCCGGTTTAAGGGTTTTTCTTTCACCCAGGAGTATCCTTGAGATCAAAAGGCCACTCGGCACCGCGACCGAGATCTCAAGTACAGGCACTAAACCCAGCCTCACCCCTTCAAGGAACCCGCCTATGCCTGGCGTAAGTGATCCAACTACCCCGAAGGTCAGGAATCCTGCAACGCCTCCGCCAAGGAGGCCGAAAAGCCAACGCAGGGCCTGCCGCCGTCGGCCCAGCACGTCACCGAGCTTGATCAGTCCGACAAAGAGGACTTCGACACCAAAGATAACAAGAATCTGGATTAGCTTTGCACTCATGAATCTTCCGACGAGCCCGCCGGCAAGGGCCGCGATCAGGGCGGTCAGAAGTGCGTAGAAAAATCCCCTCTCGCGCCACGCGCAGACAAGGAACCCGATCACCCCGGCGGCCACTCCTATCTGCAAAACCCTTATCCACCCTATAGGGGCTTTGGAAAGCAATTCAACAAGGATTTGTCCTGTGCCTGCAAGGATGAGGGAGATAAAAAGCGCAGCGGTCATCCTGGCCCATGAGAACCGATCACTTACCATGCCACAGCATAATGGATTCATCGCTCCTGTCAAGGGTTTTATCAGAGACCTGCCGTTATCGTCGGGAGCGAACGGGGCGGGATAGAGGGTGTGTTACGGGGGGCTGACAGCGAGGGCAGTAGAAGGTGTCGCGGGTGGTGGTCGAGACCCACTGGACCCTGGTTCCGCAGCGCGGACAGGGTTCCCCTTTACGTCGGTGCACGGCCATGAATGGCCGTGATTCATCGATCTCCAATTTGTTACCGGTCAGCCTGCGGGTCTCTTTGAAGGCCTCGATAAGGGTCTTGCGTATTGCTCCATGGAGCCTGGCAACCTCCTCGGAGGTCAACTTGCCTGCCTGCTTGAAAGGCGAAAGTCCTGTCTGCCAGCATATCTCGTCCGCGTATGCGTTGCCTATGCCGGCAACGTTTCGTTGATTCAAGAGGAAGTTCTTTAATCTCTCGCGCGAGCCCGAAAGTAACTTGACCAGTCGATCAATGGTAAACTCATCGGATAAAGGCTCCGGTCCCAGTTCCTTTATGTCGTCTGCTCCTTTATCCTTTGGCAGTATCCACATGCTCATCCGCTTGAGCTTTGCTTCTTCAACGAGGTGCAGGGTATTCCCGTTATTGAACTCTACGAACGCGGCCGAGCTTTTGAAGGGTCCTTTCTCTTTGGGCCGCATCTTGAATCTGCCGGAAAGCATCAGATGGACAACGATCCGGTGGCGCTCGAGCGCTATCTCGATGTACTTCCCCCGACGCGTGACGGCGGCCACCCTCTGTCCTATTAAGTCATCGGGCAGGAGCGTTTTCTGGATGTAGGGCTTGATGATACGCAGATCGGCGATCCGCTTGCCGACGATCAGTTGGTTGAGGTTCTCCTTAAGAACCTCAAGTTCAGGCAGCTCAGGCATACTTACACCCCAGACGAATGTTTCGTCTTCGCTTGGGGACCCCGGAATAAAGAGACCCTGAGAGATACGCTCATAGATTTAGCTTAGTCGAACGGCTTTGTTTTGTCAAGCCCTTTGGTTAAAATCTGTAGGGGCCGGTCTCAGACCGGCCCCTTTCCTTTTTATCTTTGATCTTTCGTCCTGGAGACGAAAGGAGGATTAGTGAAGAACCATCACCTTGCATGTGGCGTTGAACTCCGGAGTGATCATCCTCACGAAGTAGACTCCAGATGCAACGCCTGAGGTGTTCCAGTTCATGGTGTAGGACCCTGGTCCGCGTGAACCGTCAACCAGCGTCGTCACCGCCTTGCCAGCCGCGTCGTAGACGCGAATGTTTACGTGGCTCGCTTCGCTGAGGGCGAAGTTCACGGAGTGTCCGAGCACCTCAAGGCTGGTGCGTTCCGGAACCGGGGTCTCGGCAATGCTGGTGGTGTAGGTGAAGGTCTTTGAAATCGGAGGAAAGCTTATGTTGCTTCCGTCAAGCGGATTCTCGGCCCAGAAGGTAATCGTGTAGGTGCCGCTTTCAATGTCCGGGACGGGGAACGTTGCAGTCCAGGTTTCGTCGGCCGCAAAGGTATGCAAAACGGATTTTTTGTAGACCGACGCACCGGACTCCGTTATCTCGCAGACCACGTTCGCATCGGTTTCAGCGCCTGCTTTCTCGGTGTATTTGGCGGTAGGTGCAAACGACTCATTCTGCACGTCAGCCGGCAGAACGATCTCGAACGGCGTTACGTCCATGCCGACCGTGGCGTGGAAGTTCTTGTCCAGGTAGTCGTTGTCCGGGTTAATGTCGTCCGGATGCTCCAGCACGAAGAGTGCGTTGTATTCCTTGCCGCCTTCAGGCGTGAAGCTCTTGAAGCCGTATATGTCGTTCTTGCCAGGCTCGAGCGGAACGACTGAAAGAACGTCCTCGTAGACGGTTGGTCCTGCAATTTCCTTTATCTTGCAGCTTATACGGGCGTGGGCCGTGCTATCGAGGTTGTTCATGACCAGTATCTCGGGCGTGAACGGCACGTTGGCCACTTCCTCGGTCTTGGGCCT
>DAOVCF010000178.1 GCA_030670165.1 Candidatus Stahliibacteriota bacterium
GTTACGGTATCCGAATCTTCAAACTTTAACCGCTCGCCGCACTCGCACATCCAGCCTATCTGACGCGCTGGAACACCCACCATCAACGCGTAATCAGGCACGTCCTTGTGGATAACCGCCCCGGCACCGATGAAACAGTGCTTTCCAAGGGTTATGCCGCACAGGATGGTGGCGTTGGCGCCGATTGAGGCACCTTCTTTGACAAGCGTAGGAATCCACACCCCGCCTTTGGGATATGCGGCACGCGGGTTCATATCATTCGTAAATACGCAGCTTGGCCCGCAGAACACGTTGTCCTCAAGGGTTACCAGATCGTAGACGCTCACGTTGTTCTGAATCTTGCAGTTATTACCGATAACTACCCGGGAGCCTACGAACACGTTCTGTCCCAGGCTGCATTTTGCACCTATCCTGGCCCTTTTCATGATGTGCGAAAAGTGCCATATCTTTGTTCCTTCACCTACTTCTACCGGCTCATCCACGACTGCGGTGGGGTGCACGAAGTAGCTGTTTTCGTTCATCGTAACTCTCCAAGGTTCTTGATTTATGCCCCACGTCGGTACTTCGTCCCGCCGCGGGGACCCCGACTTACCCACTCCATAATCTTTTTGATCCCCCTGTATCCCCATTGAAAAGGGGGACTTTTTTTTGCCTCCCTCTTGGCAATCCTGCCGCTTCGCGTAAGGAAGGTGGCCGAAGGCCGGAGGGATGAGGGTAATCTTGGCATCTTCCAAATCTTGCACTGAAGGGCGATGCTTGCGGAGCACCGGAGGACGAACGCAGGGAGTAATCTTCCAATCTCGTATTTCACAGCGGCTTGTAGGATCCTTTTTCTTTAAGCGAGGTTTGCGCACCTTCAAGTATCCTTACAACGTCCGCGCCGTTCTGGCCGTCGGTCAGTGGGTCTTTGCCTTCAAGCACGCATTGGACAAAATGCTCGCACTCAATCCTTAAAGGTTCCGCCTTCCCGATCTCAAGGAGTTTTGGGGTAAAATTGCGGTGGTGTTCGAAATCGCCGTTCCCTTTGGGTTCGATCCACTCATCGTAGAACTCCAGGGTGGAATCTGCGCCCACGTCGTCGAAAACAATCATCCCCTTGGTTCCTATGACCTTGAGTCTGCGTATCTTGGTTGGATCGAGCCAGGATGCGCGCACGTGACCGAATCTGTTGTCTGAATAAAAGAGCGAGACGAAAACCATGTCCTCGATCCCAGGGGAGAGGAAATCGGCTCCTGCAGCGGATAAGCCTTCAGGCATCTGGTTGTCGAAAAGGTAGAGTATCATGGATAAATCGTGCGGGGTAAGGCTCCACAGGGCGTTTTCGTTGGCGCGCGCGATCCCCAGGTTGACCCTTATGGAGTTCACGTACAAGAGCTTGCCTATCTTGCCCTGGTCTACGAGCTCTTTTATCTTTCGTATCGCCGGATGATAGAGCATGAGATGTCCTACCATCAGGATCAAGCCGCGTTTTTGAGCGATCTCTACCAGTTCATCGGCCTCATCGGCCTTGAGTGTGAGTGGTTTCTCGCAGAGCACGTGTTTGCCACAAAGCAGGGCTTCGCGGGCAAGATCGTAGTGGGTGGGAGCGCTCGTAGCGATGCAGACCGCGTCAACGTCTGAAGTCAAAAGCTGGTGCGGGTCAATGGTGGTTTTTATCCCAGGGTAGTCGGTTTCTATTTTTTCAAGTGCCGCTTTGTTGATATCCGCCACCTGTTCGAGGCTTACGTTGTTAATCGAGGCGAAGTTGCGTATGAGGTTCGGTCCCCAGTATCCGGCGCCGATTACTCCAAGATGTAGCATTTATCTCCTTTTCTCTAAGATGGTTGAGAAGGTGGAATTTTAAAAACCTCCGGATCCAAGTTTTGCGGTCCTCGTTCGGAAGACGAGAGAGATTCAGCGGTGCATATGGGCAGGGCTATCTTCCACACCTTCAAACTCCTGGCCTTACCCTTGACCTTTACCGGCTCCATGGGGATGAAGTTGAAGTGATCCTTGACTTCCCGGTGCACACTGTCTGATACCACAATCTCGCCGCCCTTGGCTACGGTTTGCAGCCTGGCCGCGGTATTGACGCTGTCTCCTATAACCGTGTACTCCAGCCGCTGGGTGGAGCCGATATTGCCCACAACCGCCTCGCCGTAGTTTATTCCTATGCCTACGTGGATGTCCTGCTTCCCCTCAGTAACCCTTTGCTTGTTCATCTCCTCTATTCTTTTTTGAATCTCCACCCCGGATTTAACCGCCCTGTAGACGTCGTCACTGTGCTCTACAGGTGCGCCGAACACAGCCATGATGCAGTCACCCATGAACTTGTCTATGGTTCCCTCGTTGGCAAAGATGATAGTGGTCATCTCGGTCAGATAGAAATTAAGGAACGCCACCACCTCTTCAGGCGGCAGCTGTTCGGAGATGGGGGTGAATCCTCTTATGTCCCCAAAGAAGGCGGTTATCCGTTTTTTCGTTCCCTTCAAGGACTTGGCGAATACGTCCGGGTCCTTTAGAATCTCCTCCGCCACCTGGTGTGATACGTAGCGCTTGAACGCATCCTCGATTAAAACCTTATCCTTCAGGTCTTTGGCCATGACGTTGAATGCCGAGGTCAGGTCGCCTATCTCGTCGTTTGTGGATTTGCGGATGCGGTACTCGAAGTTCCCCCTGGCGATCTCCGCGACGCCTCTCACTAACGCATTGAGAGGCCGGATCAGCAGGGTGCCCAATCCGAACGCGCTCAGGATGCCTACGATGACACCTATAACCGTTATGCCGCCTACCACCATCTGGATCCTGCGCGATGCGATCTGCAGGCTGGTAAGGTCGATGCCTACGTGAACCTCGCCTATTTTCTTCTGCCCGCCGAGCATTACCGGAACCGCTACCTCGTAAATAGCTCCCCACTGGGGATCGGTTATCGTTTCGGCCGCGTAATCGGTCTCCTCAGGTACGGGTATGGCCTGGGATATCTGCTTGCGCCACAGGTTATCTTCAAGCACGATCTCGGTTGAATCACCTTTTCTGACCAGACGGGCCGGCGATGCCGCTGCCAGACCTTGCTGGTCAAGTATGTATGCGTAAACGCTTCCGGTGTGACGCAGGGCGTCTCGTGAAAGCAGGGTGAGTGTGAGATCGTCTTCATCCATGAGCGGGTCTTCTGCAGAGAATGCCACGTTGCGGGCAAGGATGATGCCGCGAAGCTTGATTTCCTCAAGGAACGAGTTGCGCACTAGTCGTATGATTGCAAACCCGGTGCCGCCCATCAAAAGACACACAAGGATAACCAAAAGCCCGGAGATCTTGAAGCGGATGCTCGTTCTCACGAACGAATGATACTTACCACAACGCCGGAGTCAAGTTAGGCGCCTAGAGTTGTGCCTATAGCGCAGACTGGGCTTGTAACCGGCAGTGACCCTGACGGCATTACAGGAGGCGGCACCAGCTCAGGCCAGCGGACATACCCCGAGTAAGTAACTCGACCTATGCAGGAGGGGCTTTGCCCCTACTGCCTTGACAAGAGGCGAAATCGGACTTTAATAACTAAAAGGAGGTCGAGATGTTAAGTATAAACCTTTTGGCTTTAACCCTGTGGGGTGGGGTGCTGGTGGAGCCGTTTCGGATAGCAGAACGCCAGCCTGACCATCAT
>DAOVCF010000034.1 GCA_030670165.1 Candidatus Stahliibacteriota bacterium
TGCGGTAGGTAAGCTTGGGTCCGCAGCGGTCCGCACCGGCGATCATCGTTCTGAATTTGAATATCTTGAACAGTCTTCCGGCCTTGCCTACCCTGACACCGCGGTAGAAAATCGGGCCCTTGGAGTCGATTGTTATGGCAAGCGCCACAAAAGGGGTGATAAGCGCGAGAAACCAGAGCCCTATAAAGGAAACGATAATGTCCAGAATGCATTTCACGACTCACCCCTCCTTAAGGATCGAAACGTCAGATACTCAGGGCACTCTACTTCCACAGATGGGATTATAAGGAAGCAAGGGAGTAAGTCAATCGGGGGAGAGGCTATAAGTAAATCGTTATTTCACATGTAGTTCTTTAGCAATAATACATTAATAGGTTCCGGAATCTGAGGTTTGGCAATGCCGATCTTTCCGCCCTTTGGAGTTCGGAGGTCTCGGCAACCCAGTGATTTAACGCAAGGGTTGAAAGCAGGCTTTAGATGTCAACCGACATTACCTTCTTCAAACCAGGAGATAACATTACTCTGCTTGACCTCTTGAGGATTTTTGTTATACTGTAACAATGGGTAAGTTGAAGTCGATGGGAGGGAGGATACGGGGTAAGACTATAGGAGAATCCAGTTTCTCAAGAGACGAAGTAGGGCTACAAAGGCAAAAATGAGAAACGCCCTTTCAATTGACCTGGAAGATTGGTTTTGTGTTTATAACCTGCGCGGTGTCGTCGAAAAACAGGATTGGAGTAAGCAAGAACTGCGCATCGGGAGAAGTACGAGGCTTATCTTAAAACTTCTCTCCGAGCATCACACTAAGGCCACTTTTTTTGTTCTGGGATGGATCGCCGAACGCGTTCCAGAATTGATCGGCGAGATCGAAGGCCACGGACATGAGATTGCCACTCATGGGTACTTCCATACTCTTCTTACAGAGATGACACCGCAGTCCTTCGAGGAAGATCTGAAGAGAGCGCTGGAGGTTACAAGGGTTTGCACTCATCAGGAGATACTGGGGTTTCGCGCCCCCTCTTTCTCCATAACGGATAAAACGTCGTGGGCCTTTGAAATCCTGGAAAGAAACGGAATCAGATATGACTCTTCGGTGTTTCCCATAGCCTTTCATCCTGATTACGGAATGCCCACCGCTCCTTTATCTATACATAAGGTCGGTGAGTTGCTGATCGAGTTTCCCTTGAGTTGCGTTGAGATACTGGGTAGAAGAATACCTTGCAGCGGTGGAGGGTATTTCAGGATGTATCCTTATTTACTGACAAAGTCTTTGCTTAAACGTTGCAATCGCGAGGGTCGCTCTGCGATCTTTTACTTTCATCCCTGGGAAGTTGATTCCAAACAGCCCAGGGTTAAGTTGTCATGGCTTAAAAGATGGCGACATTACTATAATCTGGATAAAACCTTGAATAGACTTGACAGGCTGTTGAGTGACTTCGAGTTCACTTCCGTAAAGGAGGTGCTCGGGTTATGAACAAAATAGTTACACAGAAAGATTTCTGGGACAAGGAAGTGGACAATTTCGACTCCATCTATTCCCACGAGAAAAGCAGGGTGAGTAATTTCCTCGATAAGATTTTCAGGTGGGATATGTATGTGAGATACAAGTATACACTTGAGAATTCTCAACCTATAGCAGGCAAGACTTTCCTTGATGTGGGGTGCGGGAGTGGTCGGTATTCGCTGGAACTTGCCCGCAGGGACGCACGGAAGGTTATTGGCCTCGACGTATCGAAAAACATGATTGAAATATGCAAAAAGGGGGCGGCTGAGGAAGGATTAAGTGATAGGACCCTTTTTGTTCAGACCGACCTTCTAGAATACGACCTCGAGCATAAGGTTGATATTTGCATCGGTATAGGGTTGTTCGATTACATTAAACATCCTCTTGCGGTGCTCGGAAAGATGCGTGAGGCTGCGACTGGTAAGGTCATAGGTTCCTTTCCAAGGGCGTGGACCTGGAGAGTTCCCCCCCGGATGCTAAGGTTGGCGATTAAAGGGTGCCCGGTATACTTCTATACGAAATCCAAGGTTGACGAGTTACTTAACCAGGCCGGGTTCAAAGGATATGAACTTGCCAAAATCGGTCAGCTTTACTGTGTTACCGCTTTCCCAGATTGAGACCCTATCGGTCCCTGTATACGGTAGGGCTTCCCGGCGTCGAGAAGCATGCGCGGTTGACGGGTCTTTTTCCGCCGTTTTGAACATCCTTCTTGACAAGCCCACCACTCCGAGTAGGTTTGGGACTTATGCTTAAGGACTCTGTGCTTGAGATTCTAATAATCACGTGGGATTGCCGTAACGATTTAAAACGTTGCCTTGATTCTATCTACAGGTTTCCTCCACGAGATTCATTTATCGTTACGGTTATTGATAACGGATCGAAGGACGGGACCGTGGCCATGCTTAGGCATAAGTTTCCCCAGGTTGAACTTGTTTTGAACAGCCAGAATCGGGGTGTAGCCCCGGCCCGAAACCAGGGACTCGCTAAAACCGAGGCGGAGTTTATAATGAGCCTGGATGCAGATACCGAGGTCCCCGAAGGTGCTCTGCAAACTCTTCTTGATGAGATCCGCCGTCATCCTCAGGCCGGGGTTATCGGCGCCCAGCTCTTCTACTCGGATGGTTCTCTGCAGCCAAGTTGCAAGCGTATCCCACACCTCTTAGCTCCTTTCTTAAACCGTATGACTGGTTTACCTGGGGTAAAGCGTTCTCGCATCTGGCGAAATCACATGATGGAGGATTGGGCACACGATCATCCTCGTCCGGTGGATTACGTCATAGGAGCCAACCAACTGATTCGTACTCAGGCCTTGAAAGAGGTTGGTTTGTTGGATGAAAATATCTTCTACGGGCCGGAGGATATCGACTTTTGTACCAGGATGTGGCTGCGCGGTTGGGAGGTATGGTACATTCCTCAAGTACGCATAATACATCATCACGCTCGCCGCACCAAACGTAATCCCTTTTCGCGGTTGGCTTGGCTTCACCTGAGGGGTTTGCTTTACTTTTTCCGGAAGTATCGCCTCGAAGAAAGGCGTCTGATCCGAAGGCTGGTGGATAGTAAAGCCCGAGGGATGTAGTTGGGATTGAGTTTTTAGGTTTCCCCTGCCGAGAAAACAGGATATCTCACGCAAAGTCAATGGTTGTTTTGTTGTTTCCGATCTTTCGTCCTCCGGACGAAAGGAGGATTAAGGGGTCCCCAAGCGAGTTCTTAGAATTCGTTCGGGGCAATTATGGCTGCCAGGTATGCTCGATCTCCAGAATCTCGGAGGGGTAACTCATCATAGAATCCACGAAAGCAATTATCCTGTAGCTTCGTATCTGGCCGTCACGGTCGCAATAGAAGGTGTGGGTTGCCGAGTCCAAGCGCACCGGGTGAACACCAAGATCGTCGCCGGTAGGGTCCCACTCGTGGCCTGCGCCGTCCAGGCTTTCTTCGTAGGTGGTGAACTCGGCCAGTGCAGGGGAGTAATATAGAAGGTAGTAGAGGCTGTCGTGTTCAGAAGGCTCTGCCCAGAGAAGGGTCACCGTGTCTTCAAATAACTTATACGTGAGATCCTCAGGAGGCTGAGGGCGTGGGTCTGCAAGACCGGTCCGGGGCGTGACTAACAACGTGTCTGAAAAACCTTCGGCGTCAGGATTCTTAAAGACCGCAAAAATCGCGTGCACGAAGTAGCGGTAGCTCTTACCGTTGGTGACCGAAGAGTCGGTCCAGCACCAGGTTGCGCGCAGGGGATTTACAGGGCCTAACTCGGCCACCTCCTCAAACTTCCCCACGCCTTCCGCGCGAAGCAGCTTGAAGTGGCCGTATCGGTTGCCCTGAGCAAGGAGGGTTTCCTCGGTGAGCCAGAACTGGATCGTGACTCTTCCGTCGCCTTCCAGGGACTTGACCCAAAGGAAGGGCTGGATTTGTTCTGGTGGCGGCGTGCAGGTGATTGCTCCGAGTAGTAAGATCAGCGCCACACATACCTGGAGTCGAGGATTACGTATCATGCCCCCAGGATACTCCTTGTGGCGGATACGTCAACCTGTTTGTGTAGATTGTTCAGTACATCGTTACCAGGCAGTAGAAGGAATTTACTCCTCCCGTCGAAGGTAGAAGCCGAAGACGGCAGGGAAACCTGTTCTCCCCCTTCGCCATGAGGCTATCGCGCTTTTCCTGATAACCTCCCTAACCTCATACCCTGCCAACGATCTCTTGTCGCACAGATTGATATAACCCAGCTTGACTTGTTTATAATCACACTTATAATCTTCACTCATGGCGAAACACAAGCGCAAGAAGAAACCCGTAACACCTATAACACCCGTAACACGACCACCCCAACTAAAGCCTGGGGCTAAAGGCGCAAAGCCCAAGAAATCGGCCGGGCGCAGGGTGTGGGAGTTCGTGCGCTCGTGGGGGACGGTTATACTCATCGTTCTGGCGATCCGGGCGTTCGTTATCGAGGCGTTCACCGTGCCCACCGGCTCGATGGAGAACACAATCCTGCCAGGCGACTTCCTTCTGGTAAACAAGTTCGTGTACGGGTTCAAGGCACCCTTCACCAATGCGAATATCATCTCGGGCCGCATGCCGCGCCGAGGGGAGATCATCGTGTTCCGCTACCCGCGCGACCCACGCTGGCCCCAGCCCGAGGAACGCTACACCCGCTTCTTCCCTAAGTGGTTTCCGCTGCTGCCTATCTTCTGGGACCGCGAGCTAAAGAAGTTCCACTGGTACTCGCCGCGCAACTACGTGAAGCGCTGCGTGGGCCTGCCGGGCGACACCATCGAGGTCATCAACAAACGCGTCTTCGTGAACGGCGAGCCATTCGACAATCCGCACGCGGTGCACATGGACCGCAGGCTGATCCCGCGCATGGTAGAGTGCGAGGGGTTCAACGAGCGCTGGCAGAGCTTTGAGTTTGAAGGACATTACGAGGTGCGTGACAACTTCGGGCCTATCATCGTGCCCCAAGGCTACGTGTTCGGGATGGGCGACAACCGCGACTTCTCAGACGACTGCCGCTACTGGGGTCCGATACCTATCAAGTTCCTGAAAGGTTCTCCGGTGGTGACCTACTACTCCCTGGGCGAAGGCTCGAACATCCTGGAACGCATCGCGCGCACCCAGTGGAAACGAATCGGCAGGGTCGTCAGGTAATCCTCGCTCAAATCTTTCTACCCGAACTGAATCCTTTTCCAAGATATTTGCCGATTCCGTGATAGGTGCGAGCTCCGGGGGTGTAGACGATTGGTTGCGCTTTCTCGATGTCCGGATACCCATCTTCCCCAAGTATCTCCTCGTCGGCCTTGACGTCTACAATCTCGCCCACGAACTGGGTGTGGATACCGATCTCAAATGTGTGAAGCAGTCTGCACTCAAGGATCAAGGGAAACTCCTTGACGTACGGTGCGTCTACCAGATTGCTTTTAACCGGAGTCAATCCGGTGGCTGCAAACTTATCCGTGTCCCTGCCCAGGCAGCGGTCATTACGTTGGGTCTGTGCTCTGCATCGTAGCTCCCTATAACCCAAACAGGAACAGGCAAGATGATCGTTGCGGCACCCAAAGACTTCTTCATGACGAGCTCCTTATATGAATCTTCCATATTACTCGACAGTGCTCTCGTTGCAAGGACGGTTGACTGCAGCACAGTAATCGCTAGACTCTCGCATGAGCCAATCGATCCGCGAGCGCAGAGAAGCACTTGAGGAAAAGATCTTCTTTCACCCTCATGCCACGCTGTCGGTAAGCTCGAAGGGACGTTTGCGGCCTGAGCCGCCCGATCCGGTAAGAACCGTGTTCGAGCGCGACGGCCAGCGAATCCTTTACAGCCTATCTTTCCGCCGGCTGCGCCACAAGACTCAGGTTTTCCTTCTGCCTGAAAACGACCACATCGCCACCCGGATGGAGCACGCTTTATGCGTGGCCTCGATCTCGACGACCGTTGCAAGAGCGCTGGGTCTGAACTCTGATCTTGTCAACGCCATAGCCCTTGGCCACGACCTGGGGCACGCGCCGTTCGGCCACGAGGGTGAGAAGGTATTGAACGAGGTGGTCAAACCTTATGGCCTTGGCTTCGAGCATGAGCTGCACTCCTTAAGAACGGTCGACCACCTGGCAAAGCTTATAGGCAAAGAAGAGGCAGGGCTGAACCTCTCCTTCGAGGTGCGCGACGGCATCGTGTCGCACTTCGGGGAGACCGCCGAGCCTCTGGTTGAGCCTGATTTCGGGAAAGATCCGTCACGTTTATATGAAACTCGTCGCGGGGTTGACAAGCCTGCAACGCTTGAGGGGTGCATAGTTCGGATCGTTGACCGCGTGGCGTATCTTGGCCGCGATCTTGAGGACGCGCTGCGCGCGCATCTTGTAAAGGCGGAGGACGTGCCGCAGGTTGTCCGCAAGACGCTGGGGACAAACAACGGGCGGATAATCGGGACGCTCGTGGAGGATCTGATCGAAAGCAACCGGGAGCATCTGCGCTCGATAGGGTTCAGCCCAAAGATCAACACGGCGGTGCGTGCGCTTTACGGATTCAACTACGATCGCGTCTACCTGCACCCTCGTGTGAGGCGCTACAGCGAGAACGCGCGCCGGATACTCAAGCTTTTGTTCGAGCGGCTTTACGAGTATCTTGTGAATGGCGAGGAGACCCAGGAGCCTAAGTCGGACGTTTTCACGCAGCTGGAGTACTTTGTTCGTTACACCTCCTGCGAGCATGGCGCTGACCCGGCCCAGGTGGTGATGGACTTTGTTGCCGGCATGACCGACAACTACGCGGTCCGCTGTTTCGAAGAGCTTTATATTCCCAGAGGAATTAGGTAGAAGGAAAGTCCTTTTCCTTCACCAAGGAACCTGAAGAAACAGGATCAATCAATCCCTTTCCTTAAGCCTCCCTGTTGCGAATCAGGAGAGCCGAATCCCAATCAAGCGCCGAAGATTGCTTCGCGGAAAACGAAAAACACCAGGATGGCGAAGAAGATAAGCACCACGCTCACCACCACAGCTATGATGCCTATGCGGAAACTGCGGGCGTGACTTACCCTTGGAACTCTTTTAATCATCGTATAAGTATAAGCTTTCTGAGGCAATCGTCAAGGGCAATGATTTTTTTCTTTCGTTAAAGGATCACAGCGCAATTCAAGCACAGACCAGTCTGGGGTCCCCGCGGGAACGCGGAGCGTTCTCGTGGGGCAAATCATCTCTCGACTATGGTGACCGGGAAGCTCATTGTGCCGAAGGGCGTGTCGAAGTAGACAGTGCCCACTATCTTGTATTTCGCTCCGAGGTTCTTGATGGTGGAGATTATTGCGGTACCCACCTGGGCGTAGTCAAGGGTTACCACCGGCGATATCTTGACCGACCCCCCGGAAGGGATGCGCAGCTTGAGGTTCGAGGTCCCGTTGGCCACGTTCTGATCGTTGACGTAGAGGTCGAAGCGCATGCGGTCAAGCACAATGTCTATTGCGTTCGGGTTGGTGACGTCTATGTTGATAGCGAGCCGCAGGTAGGTGAGGGCGATTTCCTTGATTGAGGTTCCTGCCAGCCTGAACTCGCAGTTTTGAAGCTGGGTGCGCCGGAGTATAAAGCAGCCCGGCAGCATCGCCACCAGCAACGCTGTAAGGAGCAGCTTCTTCATCTATAAGAGCGGCAGGTAAAGGCTTGAGATGGTCGTCCAGGAGTGGTATGCGCCGAGCGGGGTTTCGTAGTAAACCTTGGCCCTGATGCTGTAGGAAGCGGAATGCGATTTGATCATATTGAAGATGGCCAGGCCTGCGCTGAGGTAGTCGAGAGCAATATTGGCCTTGAATTTTACCGACCCGCCGGGCGGGATGGGTTTATCCTTGAAGCTTGCCGCCCCACCGCCTATCTCCTGGCCGTTGGCGTAGACACTGAATTGCATGCGGTCGACTATTACCCCGACCCCGTTCGGGTTGGTAACGTCCATCTTCAGCTCGAGCTTGGCATAGGTGAGGGCCTTTTCAACGGTCTCTACGTCGGCCAGCCGGAACTCGCAGTCCTTGATTCCCTTGGGCCGCGTGCCAACGCAGCCTGCAAGAAAAATCGATGTCAAGACTGCAATCACGGATAATGTCTTTCTCATAATTCCTCCATGGGAAAGACTACGTTGTAAAACCTGCTTGTCAAGCCCTTCAATCGAGCAGACGGGTGGTGTTGACTTGAGGTTCGAGGGAGGTATTCTTAGTCATGGATAGATGGAGCGCATTTTTTGAATTGGTTGAAACCAGACGAAGCATCCGCCGCTTCGAGGATAAGGAGGTAGAGGAAGAAAAGATCCGAAAGATACTTGAAGCTCTCAGGCTTGCGCCTTCGTCATCCAACTCCCAGCCCTGGCACGTGGTGGTGGTGAGAGATAAGGAGGTAATCTCAGCACTCTCAAGGGCCGCACCTGTGGGTTCGCGCTTCGTGATCTCGTGGATGTCCGTGGCTCCGCTGGTGTTCGTGCTCGCCGTCCAACACAAGCTGACCCACCGTGTGGCGCGGGCCTTCGGACATGCAAACCTCTGGCTTGACGCGGGGATAGCCGGTGAGCATCTTGTACTGGCAGCACAAGCCCTCGGGCTCGGCACCTGCTGGATAGGCTGGTTCAGTGAAAGGAAGGTTCGCAAGCTTATTGGACTTACCAAGGCGCATGAGGTGGTCGCTTTGATACCGTGCGGGTATCCGGCTGAGGAACCCGAACCCCGGCCGAGGAAGAACCTGGCAGAGATATTCTCTGTGGAGCGATTCGGCACCTCAGAGGGGATGGATGAGATATCCTAAGGAACTTATCCTGGGGTATTGACAAGTGGCGTTACTTCCTTATTATTGTGATAGTGAAAACTGCATGTGGGAGTACGGATGATTTTGAGTATCTACGATCGTGCTGAGGATTATCTCGGCACGCGGGTCGAGGATCACAGCGATAGGGCTAATGGGCAGTTTGAGCCATGCAATGATCTTAACCCTCAAACCGATCAGGCAGGCGGTTATGCCTTATAGCTTTAAGTGCATCCCCGACAGTTATGGACGTAAACCAAGAAACTTAGTTAAAAAAGCACTCTGTCAAGGAGGGAATTTATGAAGAAAGCCCTTCTCGTTTTCTTGCTTGTGGTAGTAGCGGCGTCTGCTCAGTTCCGCGACGCCACAGGAACTACCGCACACCCCCTTTTAAAGATAGGATTCGGGCCGCGTGCGGCGGCGATGGGTAACGCCTATGTAGGATTTGCACCGGACATCACCGCCCTCTGGTGGAACCCCGCAGGTCTCAACCAGCTCAACACCTACGAAGCCCTGATCTCGCATCACGAATGGCTGCGGGGCATAAGAGACGAGTTTGCGGCCCTCATATGGCCGCAATCTTCCAACAACACCTTCGGTTTCGCCATGAACTTTACAAGTGCTTCAGGCATCGAACGCTGGGATGCAGATAACAATCCGGGAACCGGGGCAGATTCACTCGTCATGGCCTACGAGGCTATGCTTGTGGGTTCATACACTCGTCTTTTGGGCGAAAGATTCGGCGTAGGGGCGAGCTTTAAGGGCATTTATGAGAATCTCGCCGGTCCTGCAGGTTACGGAGGAGCGGTTGATCTCTCGCTTCACTTCAAGGCCTCCCCGGTTTTCGCTCTGGGTCTTGCCCTGCAGAATCTTGGTCCCGGGATGTTCTATCCAGGCGGCATGTACATGTTTCCAATGCAGGCTCAGTTAGGTGCGGCACTTACGTTCGAGAATGTCCTCTACGGGTTGAACTTGTTGACCGACGTCCGGGTGCCCTTTGACAACAATGTGAGCGTGCATGCCGGTGCCGAGGTTTGGCCGCTTGAGATCCTGGCCGCGCGCGTAGGGTTCCAGTCAGGTCCTCAGACATTGGGAGAGCTCAACTTCCTTGCCGGCCTGACCGGAGGCGTAGGACTCGTGTTGAACAACTATCGTGTTGATTACGCGATTGCCCCATACGCCTACCTTGGATTGACTCATCGACTGGCTCTTATCGCGGCCTTCGGCGAGAGGCCGCGTTACGGCGGCGTCATAGTTCGCGTGATCGATGCGGAGACGAAGAAATCCCTTGCGGCCCATCTTAAAGTCGAGGGGGTTACCAGGGCAGAGAATGATCTGGTCGAGAATGAAACCTGGGAGCGCAAAGGACTCGCTCCAGGAAGGGTCTCTGCAACCGCCAGCAAGGAAGACTACTACCCATCCTCCGGTCAGGCCCAGATCAAAGCCGGCCAGACAGCCCAACTCGTCATCGCTCTCTCAAAGATCCCGCCTGGAGGAATAACAGGTCGTGTCTTCGACGTGAAGACTAACGATCCCCTTGTGGCCACGATTACCTACGAAGGACCCGAAGGGATCAAGGGCGAGGTCAAAACCGACGAAGAGGGCAACTACACCATACCTGGACTCTACAGAGGCGACTATGCACTGTTTGCCGAGCCGGAGCACCCCAAGTACTTCCCGCAGGATGCCGAGGTTAAGGTAGAGGCGGCAAAAGGCGCAAGGAAGGACTTTGCGCTGCTGCGTGAGAAAGAGCTAATCGTCTTCTACAACGTGAACTTCGAGACCGGCGAGGCCAGGGTCCTTCCCGATTTCTACGACGTGCTCGATGAGATCGGCCAGATATTTGTGGATAACCCCACGATCGTGGTGGAGCTGGGTGGACACACCGATTCACGTCCCATAAAGACCCCGGAGTTCGCAGACAACATGGAGCTCTCCCAGGCGCGTGTAGAAGCGGTCCGTGAGTATCTCATAGACAAGTTCCAAATCGATGAAGAACGACTCTCAGCCAAAGGCTACGGCGACACACAGCCTGTCGCCTCCAATGAGACCGAAGAAGGTATGGCGAAGAACCGCCGCGTGGAGTTCAAGGTACTAACCGGTATTGAATACTTCCACGAGATCCGCAACATCAGATCAGAGGAAGACTAGAAGAAACCCTATAAGCAACACAGAACTTTCGACCCCCGTGAGGTTTCCTCACGGGGGTTGTTATTAGCCCCCCCAAGCATCAAAAACAAGCCCCGGTTAGGGGGCTTTGGCTTTTAAACGATGGATCTTTCAGTTAATCGGCGCCCAGATAATCGTCAATATCGTCAACGTGTGCCCATATCCCATAATCAACGTCTGGGATAACGCAGCCGCATAACTGCTCAAGGACAGAGATAAGTGCGGGGGCATCCTCGGGCCAAGACTTGCCTCCCAACCCGTTAAGGGGCGTTTGTGCACTCACTTGATCTATCGGCACACCCGCCCATGCAGCCACCGCCTGATGAACCTGTTCTTTAGAACAAGCCACGATTTCCTCCTGATCTATATGTTTTTATCGTTCTCAACATCCGAGCCTGGAATTTGTTTAAGCCACTCGTCCAACTTAGCGAGCTCCTTAGTTAACCCCACGCCGGAGTAATTAGAGTGAGCCTGCCTGAGAAGTTCGCGCAAGCCCGGGAGTTCAAATCCCAGCTTCTCAACCATTTCACCGAGCCTTCCGTGAAGCGACCGAAATCGTTCCACATCCCTTGCTTTCTCAGCATAGGATAACGCCTCGGTAAAGTAACGTATCGCCCGATCCCCGGCCCCCTCGTAAACGCCCATCTCACCACGAACCATTTGAATATTACTCATCAGCGAAGCCGAGTCAACCACTTTTGCCAAACCCACAGCTTCACTGAGGCAAGCGCCAACCTTATCGAGTTGCTCCAACCCTATGTGAACCCTGGCAAGATTGCACAAAACAATGGCCAGGTTCTTGCGATCCCCTAACCCCTTAAAAAGTCCATATGCCCCTTTCAGAGGTTCCAACGCCTCGGTAAACTCGTCTTGCTTAAGGTGCAGGGCACCACGCCGGAAGTGGGTGATTGCATCGAGTCTCTTATCGTCAAGTTGTCGAGCGAGTTCCTCAAGTTTCTCGAAACTTTGCATGGCGAGCTTCGGTTCATCCTTTTCCATATAGGAGAAGGCGATGCAGTCATAGCACCCGGCAAGCCCGCGCAGATCGCCAACCTTCTCCAATCGCTTCTTCGTGTCTTCAAGAATCACAATGGCTTGACCGTGATCCCCGTAACGTTGACTGAGAACTGCCCTGTTTACCAGGATACGTCCCTGAAGACGTACATCCCCATTGATGCTTGCAAGGGTCAAAGCCTCGCTCCACGCCTTATCAGCCAGGGCGTATCGGTTCATGCGCGCGTACACATTCCCTAAAGCCAAAATACTCTTGCAGAGGACCTCAGAATCGCCACAGGTAAGGGCATACCTGCGTGCAATTGTAACGTAATCGAAGGCCTCGTCCAGTTGACCACGGTTAAGAAGCGCCTCTCCGGCTATCCGATTCAACTCTGCGCTCTCTACAGCCGTAGGGGTATGTTTAAGCCCCTGGACAGCACAACGCAATGCGTCCTCCGATTTAGACTTCCTGATACACTCACGAGCCTCGGCAAGGAGCTTCGCGCTTTTACTCCTTCCCTCAGCCAATTCACTTGTGTTGTTGTTCAACCTATCCTCTTCTCCATACCTGACTTGAGATTCATCCCATTATTTATATACTCAAAGTTTACTGAAGACGAGCCCCTTGTCAAGCCTCGCGTCGTCAATTGGAGAAAATAGATACTGATTTTTTTTTAAAATATTTATATCATTATGCTCAAATCCGTAGTAGACGCTGCCAGATGAAAGCTGCCAGCAAAGGTTGTATCCGTCGCCTGCCCGGCGGATGGTCAGGGTGCCGGTATAGCCAGGGCCGTGGATCGCGTAGACCCCGGAGAAGTCCACCGAATCCGCGCGTTGCGAGAAATGCTGGCCCTCTTTGCGCGGCACCATGTCCTTAAAGCTCCAGTTGTTTAACGAGAGCCACCACACGATGCCGAACGCCGCCATCCCGATGAACAGCACCGCAATACCCCAACGCTTGCGCACTAACCGCCTCCTTTGGCTTGGGACAAAAGAATATTGACGATGACTACGATGTCAAGGGATGGGGTTATTCATAGCTTCAACGCGGATTCTATGATTGTCTTCGCCTCTTCCAGAGAATCTAAGATTCCTAATTCTTTTGCTTCTATCTTAGCATTTCCATACTCTTGGAAGAACCCATCGACAAGTACCCGCCCCCGTAAATCTATTGCAAGATCCATGAAAGGAATGTTTTTGCGATCCTCGTGAAGCGAAAGCATAGCTGCCAATGTTAGCCAAATATTAATTA
>DAOVCF010000131.1 GCA_030670165.1 Candidatus Stahliibacteriota bacterium
CTCGTCCAAGGCGCCAACTACACCTGGGAAGACGCAGGCTTCGATAACGTCAATCTCTCTATCCACCTCAGCAACGTAGTCATCCCCATTCTTCTCAAAGGGAATTTCGAGCCCACCAAGAAACTAAGCTTGGGCGCGGCGCTGGGACCATCCATAATCATCCACACCTCCGGTTCCTGGGAGTACAACATAGGAAACGTCCAGTTCGAGGACGAGTTCAACCAGGATAACCTGGCTGCCGATCTCGGCTTTCAGATAAAGGGCGATGTGGGCATAAAACTCATCCCGACGCTATGGCTCAAGCCCTCTCTGACGATTCAGCTGAACGGCAACCCTGACAATCCGTTCAACCCGGACGAACGTGTGGGTGCGGAAACCGCCTTGTTCTTCTCCTTGGGGTTGGCGCTGAAGATATAAACATGTGCTCCTTTTGCCCTACGGGCAAAAGATCGCAACGCAACAGGATGGCCGCCGAAGAATGCTCCTTTTGTCTCCTTAGGAGACAAAAGGTCGCAGGAAAGACTCGGCAAGATATGTAGGGGCCGACCTTCAGGTCGGCCCATCATCTATTATCTTAACTGGGTATTCTAACCAAATACCTCTGCCAAAGCCGCAGCTCCTAGTATCCCTGCCCTGTTGCCGAGTCTTGATCGCACCACCCTCAGCCTGCGGTCACTAAGCGGCATGGTGTAGTGCCTTAGTGATTCGCGGATCGGCTCAATGATTAAATCTCCCGCCTTGCTGATCCCTCCGTTGATCACGATCACCTCGGGGTCGAGTAGCTGAACAACATTGCCCAGCGCCCGTCCGATGCGTTCTCCCGCCTCGGCAAAGATTCTCTGAGCAACCTTATCCCCATCCTTGGCCGCCTGGGCCAGAACCTGGGGGGTGAGTTCCTCAGTGCAAGCCAACCTCGTCAAGCGCGAAGTCAAAGGAGCACGACGTTCAGCCATGGCGATGAGGCTCTTCGCACCCACGTAGGCTTCAAGACACCCGGCAAGTCCGCAAGGGCATGCCAGCCCATGGCTTTCAAGCGAGGTGTGCCCGAACTCGCCAGCCGCATCGTTGGCCCCCAGGATCAGGCGACCGTCGGAGACGATGCCTCCGCCCACCCCGGTTCCCAGAGTGAAACAGAAAAGGTGTTCGGTCTCATAGCCCCCGAACCGGTACTCGCCCCACGAGATAACGTTGGCGTCGTTGCCCACCGCAACAGGAACACCGAAGCGTTCATGCAACATATCCTTCAAAGGCACGTCCTTCCAACCCACCAGATTCGGGGAAAACCGAACTATCCCATTGTGATGATCAATCAACCCAGCAATACCTACACCTATCTGGGATATATCTCGATGATTGCTGATTCGCAGCGCTTCTGCAAAGATACGCTCCACAAGACTCTCCGGACCCTCTTCCATGAGTGTAGGGATGCAGGCGCTGGCTACGATCCTACCTTGCTCATCAACCAGCCCCAGTTGAGCGTTGGTGCCCCCTACGTCAACGCCGAGCGATTTAACCGACATGGGCCTTATAAATGGCGATGATGCGTTCCTTAAGAGCTTCACCCATCTGGATGCCCCGGCGCTGCATGACGACCTCGGCGGTTGAAAGCAGCTTCTTTAGCTCGTAAACGTTGGCCTCGCCCCAGGAGAAGGGGGGTATGTTTTTGGAGCAAAGCCCGCCGCCTAAGACGTTGGCAAAGATACCGATGATTGAGCCGGTAGGGATGAGCGTCCCTATGGCGGTCTTGGTGTGATCCCCGATCAGACACCCGAACTTCACAAGCCCGGTGGAAAGGATTTCGCCTGCAAGGTTGACCTTGACCTCGGAGTAGTTGTTCTTGAGGTCGGAGTTGGCGCTCATGGCCCCGAGGTTCACCCACTCGCCCAGGTAGGCGTGACCGATGAACCCTTCGTGGTGCTTGTTCACGTAGGCGTGAAAGATGGAGGCCTCGACCTCGCCTCCGACACGGCAGCACGGGCCCAGGACGGTTCCTGCTCTGAGCCTCGCGCTGTCCGCGATTGTGTCAGGACCGATATAGCAAGGCCCTTCGATAAGGGTCGGGCCTTTTAGGAACGCGTTGTGGGCGACGGTGACCGGCCCATTGCGGCAGTCTATGACAACACCTGCTTCGACCTTAGCACCCTTTTCCAGACGCAGCGCTGAGCCGTAGACCGTCGCATGCGGATCGAGTTCACCATCGGAAAGCTCACCTTCGAAGTCGCGCGTTACCTCAAGCTCGAGCGAAGCAAATATCTCCCATGGGTAGAGAGCTCGCCTGCCCGCGATCCGGCGTTTGCTCAGATCCGTTTCTTCAAGAAAACCCCGGATACTCTCGGCGCTCTGGTAGCCTGAAAGCGCATCGGTGACGAACCCCAGGATACGATCGGCTTTATCCACCAGCAGTTCGTCCGAGTTGACGGATGAAAGTGGTTCGGCAAATACAGCGCCCGCGGCGATGAAGAGGTGACGGCCTTGCGGCACGTTGTTGGCATCCCGGGCAAGGTCGGGATGAGTTTCGCAAAGAAGGTCGAGCATCTCCTCGCGCACGATGACACGCACATCATCACCTGAGAGCTTTTCGAGCTTTTCGCGAAAGGTTTTGGCCCCGCAGCGGATCTCAGTAACCGGACGCAACAGGGACAGAGGCTCGAATCGCTCCCATGAATCCTCGTAGATGAATACCATACACTGAGAGTAGCGAGGATTGGGCAATTGTCAATAACCTGTGGTTACAATCAAGTTTATCCCTTGCATGCCCTGGAATTCTCTATCCTGCGCGAGGTGTCTGGGGCTTACCTGAACCCTTAAAGGGCTTGACAAAGGGATTCTCATGACTACTCTTCACTTATTAGTTTTAGCCAAGGAGGAGGCTATGAAGCAAGACTCGATCGTAAAGCGAGCGGTGTTTTGTATCGGGGCGCTATTCCTAGCATTAGCGGTAACGGAGTGCAAAGTCCAGGAACGATATCTCGTCATTGCCGAAGAAGGCAAGGTTAAAGAAGAGATGGATCTTACCGGCTGGGAATCCGGCGAGGAGTTCGTGGGGCTGTATCCGTTCTATTATCCATGGCAAGGAGAAGATACCCTTGACTGGCGGATCGATAACGGCCTTATGTGGGTAAACGGCAGCCTGATCGGGGCTGACCTTGAGAAGATCGCAGCCGAGGATGTGCCTGACCCTGAAGCGATTATCTCGGTCAGTACGACGCGTGAACATCTTGCAGAACTCGGGCGGTTTCCGAACCTTATTGCTGTAGCTATGCAAGGGGAAATAGAGGATGCCGACCTCGAACAAATCAAGACCCTCTCCAACCTGAAGGTGTTGTATGTGAGTTGGAGTTCCGTGACCGACGCCGGGCTCGCGCACCTGACAAAGCTTGCGAACCTCAGGGTACTGGAACTCCTGGACACCGATATCAGTGATGCGGGCCTGACACAACTTGAGGTTCTCAAACACCTTAGGGTATTGAACCTGACCGGCACCGACATCAGTGACGCAGGAGCAGCGAACCTGGGGGGCTTTCTTGCAAACCTCAGGGTGTTGTATCTGGTCGGCACTCGCGTGACCGACGCCGGACTCGCACGCCTCAAGACCCTTAAGAGGCTCAGGGAGCTGCACCTGTCATTCACCAGGATTGCCGATGCAGGATGTGAACACCTCGCCGAACTTGACAACATTAGCGAACTGTATCTGCCCCTCACCAAGGTTACCGACGAGGGGATTGCGTATCTTGCCTGCTGCAAGAACCTGCGAGTGTTGTGGCTGGGCGGTACCAAGATCACCGACGAAGGATTGAAGAACCTTAAGGGCCTCAAGAATCTGGAAAGTCTATCATTGGGGGGGACCGAAATCTCCGACGCGGGGCTTGCGCACCTTAAGCCGGTTAAGAGCCTGCGTGTGTTGTGGCTGCAGGATACCAAAATCACCGACGAAGGAGTGAAGCACCTTAAGGGACTTTCTAACCTCAGGGAGCTGTGGCTCTATGACACGCGCATCTCGGATGAAGCAATACCCACCCTCGCTGGCCTGGCCAATCTGCGAGTGCTGAATATAGAAGGAACCAACATCACGGATTCCGGCACGAAGGAGTTGCTGAAGGCCCTGCCTCGATGCGAAATATTCTATTGACGCAGCGGTCCTTCGTGCATTAGAACCAGTGATGGGAAGGTGGAGAGTGGTTTATATAAGAGAAGTCGCCGCCTGCGACGAGAAACAACTTCCAAGACGGAGGAGGTTAACTATGGCAAGAAAAGCGATGCTTTTCGCCGCATTCGCAGTCCTTTTTGCAGCGATTGCTGCCCCGCTTGCGGCTCAAGCGGATTACAAGATGCTTGACGTCACCGAAGACGGCAGATACTACAAGAACCGGTTCGACGTTGCTGACTGGGAGCCTGGAGAGGATTTCATCTACCTTCGCTCCTACTACATCCCCTGGCAGGGAGAGGACAGCATTGACTACGAGATGACCCTGCAGCAGCTTAAGGTCAACGGCCAAGTCGTCGGTGTCAACCTCGTAGGAAAGAAGTGCGAAGACGTAGCCGGCCAGGCAAAGATCGTAACCGTGCAGTGCACCCCCCAGCATCTGGAGGATCTCGACGCGTTCCCCAAGCTGGTTGCCGTAAGTCTGGTAGGGGTCAAGAACGAGGATGACCTCTCCAAGCTCGCCGAACTCCCCAACCTGCGTGCCCTGGATGTCGCCTACTGCAAGGTCTCCGATGCCGGCTTGAGTCACGTCTCCTTGCTTCCGGAACTGCGCGTGCTGAACCTGGCCAATACCGAGATCTCAGATGCAGGTCTTTCCTACCTTTCAGGACTCAAGCATCTGCGCGCCCTGGACCTTGAAAGCACCGAGATTACCGATGCCGGGATTGCACATCTGAAGGACCTCGAAAATCTGCGTTCGCTCAATCTGTTCCACACCAAGGCTGCCGGAGCCGAGACCCTGGCACTGCGCGGCAAGCCGCTGAAGGTCACCGATGCGGGTCTTAAGGCACTCGCAGGAATGGGCAAGCTCTCGGAACTCAACCTGCACGGTGCCGCAATCACGGACGAAGGCGTTAAGGAGCTCTCCAAAATGACACTCCAAACAATGACGCACATGCGCAAGCTTAACCTCAGCGCGACCGCCGTCACGGACGACTGCGTGCCTGCGCTTGCCAAAATGAGGGAGCTGCGCAATCTTGACATCAAGGGCACCGATATCTCGCCTGCCAAGGTGGTCGAGCTGCGCATGAAGCTGCCGGACTGCGAAATCAACTACTAGGAAGCTCAGGCCGGTAAGGTCCGGGCTAACCAATGATGCCGGGAGGAGACCTCAATAGGGGTTTCCTCTTATTCTTTTTCGAAACATAACTTGACATAAAACCTCCACCGCCTATTATCATACAGTAAGTGGTCATTTAACAAGAGCTTACTTTGCGCTAAACGCCGGGCAGCCGGCAAAAACAAGGAGGATGCAATGTTTAGGAAGTCCGTGTTCGTTCTAGTGGCGGTATTGCTTGCCGCTATCCCCATCGCAGCCCACGCAGGCTGGATGCGTACCTACGGAGGAGAAGGCTCCGATCGGGGGGAATGCGTTTGTCAAACCTCGGATGGTGGATACATAATCGGTTGCTACGACGACTACTCTGGGACGACCGGTGACGCTATCGTGGTAATGAAAACCGACTATAAAGGGGATACTCTCTGGACTTACCGTTCGGCTTCACTTGTATACTGCATATATAAGACAAGCGACAACGCCTACGTCGCAGTATCTC
>DAOVCF010000167.1 GCA_030670165.1 Candidatus Stahliibacteriota bacterium
TCTGATAACGCTCAAAACTCCCCTTGGTTACGACTCTCCTTTCTTGCAACGTCAATGCCATATGACCGCCTCCTTTTCTTGTTCTTAATGAAAACGATCATACTCTGATCCACGTTCATGTGGATTTTTACGTGAGGCAACTACTCAAGTTATTCCGCAAGCGTCATCCTTCGGTCAGGTGGATTTTGATGAGGCAATGCGAGGGGTTGACAAACTATATTTATCTGAGTATAATCGAGTTAAATCGAAACATCAAAGCGAGGGCGCAGGAGTAAGTTATGCCCGTTGAGGATCTGGAGGCCGGGAAGTTCCTGAAGCAAGCCCGTGTTGCCTTAAAGAAGGGTGAGGTGGACGCGGCACTAAAGTCAGCGATGCAAGGGCTTGAGTGTTACCCTGAAGAAAAGGAAAGCGCGGAGCTTAACCGCATAGCCGCCGAGGCTTGTCGTCGTAAGGGGCAGCTGGGGCGCGCACTTTCCTATGCAGAAGTGGGCCGTGAGCATGCACACAGGAGCGGAGATCACATCCTCTCATACAACAGCGCCGTTACCTTGGGTAACATCTTTTTCCGCATGAACAATTACGAGGCAGCCGACATGGCGTGGAGCGAGGCGCTTACCATGGCCGGGATGTATGGGGATACGCACCTTGAGGGACTTGTGCTTTTGAACATGGCCATGCTTGACCAAAGACGGTGTAACTACGTCCGCGCCCTTGATATCCTTAAAAAGGTTCGTGCTCGCTTTGAAAAGGTAAACGAGAGGCGTCTACTTGCGGTTTGCTATGGTCACATGGCAGTTTCTTTTATGGAAGCGGAACAAGTGGAGGATGCGATTCGGAGCAGTAAGAAGATTGAGGATTTGGCCAACCGCCTGGGAGACAAAAATCTAAAAGCAATTGCCCATTTCCGCAGGGGTTCAATCCATCTGAAACAGGACGAGTTCCCCAAGGCCCTTCCAGAACTCCAAAAGGCAAGCGAACTTTACAGAGAGGTTGGCGACGTCACAAACCTTGCCATGGTTTTATGCGACCTTGCCACAGTTTATCGCCATCTGGGTGAATTTGACAAGGTGGAGTTGCTGCTGAAGGAGGCCGCCGGGTTGGCAGAAGAGATTCCTTCCCCGGCACTTACACACACTCTCACCCTGACGAGGGCGGAGACGGCTGCCTGGAAGGGCGATAAAGAAACAGCCGCTCAGGGGTATCGAAAGGCGTTTGATCTTGCAGCAGAGGTCAACAGCGCGGATTGCTTCCAGAGTTTGCATGAGAGTCTTCGCTCGACTATCAGCGAGGTTGGATTAGATTTCCCAGGGCTCAGACATCTGCTAAAAAGGGCCCACGAAAACTACCTCCGCCTGGGGCTTAAGCGGGAAGCGGAAGAGACCCAGCGTTGGATTTCCGAGATTCCCCTGTCAGACTAAAAAAAACCCCTGAAAACAAGGAGTAAGAAATGCAAAAGCGCATAGCTTTGCTTCTCGGTGTAGTTGTGCTTCTTGGGCTTTTTGCAAGCCCTGCCTTGGCCGATTGCACCACGACCGATATCCACAACGCAGTCGCCCAATGGGCAGGTGTCCCATGCTATCAGGTAACGGCCGACACCCAACTGGACGGCTTGGGAGGCCGCTCCTGGCCAGAAGACGCACCACCTTTAATTAATCAAATCGAACAGATGTGCGGATGCAGCATACCCCCGGATGTCTACGACACGTTCGAAAGGGTTAGTGACATAGACGATTGTGTGGGTCCCGACGACCTTGAGGAAGACTAGCCCCTTCCCTAAAGCCCTGTGGTGATTTTTTTTGACCGGCCTGCAAGCATAAACATAAAGGAGGCAAAAACAAGACTTAAACAAGATTAACCCGACCATAAAGTCTGTACAGGGACCCGCGCGAAGGTACAGCCTCCGCGCGGCTTTTTAGATACCCAGAACCCATCAGGCGATCCCGTTTTTCCTCAGATTCGGATAGTTAATTCTGAGTAAACAGAAACAACTCAGGCAGATTACTTTTGAGGAAGATCGCTCCTCTTGACAGCGCCTGGAATACCGATATAGTCAACACGGACCAAGGAGGCAAGATGAGCAGGTGGACAGTTCTCCGTGGGATGCTGGCAGGAGCGGTGATGTTTAGCCTGCTGGTTCCATCGGCTCTTTATGGAGAAGCCGCATCCTGCAACGAGTTCATAGTAAAGACACAAGACCCACAGGCGCTGCAGAACTTTGCCCGGGATCGTGACCTTGAGCTTCGCCCGCTGATCACCTATCCCAACCCGTCGGCAAAGGTTCTTGAGCGATTTGGATGCTGCTGGGTGGCGTCGGCTCAGGACAGCGAGCGAACTGAAAATCTGCTCCACAGATTAGAGGGCCTGCCCGGGGTGGAGTGCGTCGAGCCGAACCTTCTCCAACACATCGGGTTTGCAGAATCCCTGTCTGATGCGACACCAATCCCGTCCGATACGTTTCATCACCCCTACACCCCGAACGACCCGATGTTTTCAGACCAGTGGGACAAGGTGATAACCGAAACCGACTGGGCATGGAACCTTACAACTGCTGAAGGCATAGTTATCGCGATACTTGACACCGGTGCTGACACGGATCATGAGGACCTACAGGCCAACCTCGTGCCTGGCTATAACTTCGTCTCGGATACCACAGATATCGAGGACGACTACGGACACGGGACCCACGTCTCAGGGATCGCTGCGGCGAAGATAGATAACTCCAAGGGGATAGCCGGGATGGCAGGGAACGCCTCGATCATGCCGGTAAAGGTCGCCGACAGCGGTGGGGATTATACGAACTCAGATCTTGCCCAGGGGATTATCTATGCGGCGGAGGAGGGCGCAGATGTCGTAAATATGAGCCTGGGCGGAACCCATTCTCAGGTGCTCGAGGACGCGGTGAACTACGCCTGGGGCCAGGGGCTTTTCTTATGCGCGGCAGCGGGCAACAAGAGAGAAGAAAAATCGGATTACCCTGCGGCCTACGAGCGCGTTGCCTCGGTTGGAGCCACCACATCGGGGGATTCAAGGTGGCAGTACTCGAACTACGGTGAGAGCGTGGCGATCTTTGCGCCGGGTGGGGGCTACGAGGGTATTCTCTCGACCGAGAATGGCGGCTACTACGGGTGGCGCGAGGGGACCTCGATGGCATGCCCCCAGGTTGCGGGGTTGGCGGCTCTGATCGCGAGCGTGCATCCGGAATACACCAATCAGGACGTATGGGACAAGATGATCGCCTCGGCAGACACCATCCCGGTGACCCGTGATCTGCGGATAAACTCACGGGTCGCGCTCGATGTGGTTGAGGTTGCTGAGGACAGGGTAAACGGCTTAAAGATTCGCTGCGCTGAAATCCAAAAAGGCCGAATCAGCTTTACCTGTCGCACTCGTGAATCTACGGACTACGATCTCAGAATCTTTGACGCCACGGGCCGGGAGGTCTACGTAAAACGCGGGCGGATTGCACCGCAGGAACGAATCGAGAGCAATCCTGTGATTCCCCAAGGCGTCTACTTCTGGGAGCTGAGAACAGCCGTTGGGGCCGGATCGGGAAAGTTTGTTTATCTGCACTAATTATCTTCTAATGGCCTGGGACCCCGAAGAACAGGTGTACCAGAAGGTGGAGTGGTGAACATTAAAGAGAATATACTTGAGGCCATCGGTAACACACCGATGGTGTATTTAAGGAAGTACGGCCAAGGCCTGGATGCGACCCTTGCCGCCAAGCTGGAGATGTTCAACCCCTACAGCATCAAGGACAGACCTGTATCCTACATGATCGCCGCAGGTGAGCGGGAGGGAAAGATCAACAAAGACACCACCATCATCGAGGCCACCTCAGGAAACACCGGTTTGGCCCTGGCGTTTATCTGCGCTATAAAAGGATACAGACTGATTATCTGCATGTCTACAATCCAGTCGGCAGAACGCAAGCAGCTCCTGCGCGCTCTTGGAGCGCAGCTCGATCTTACCCCTGCCGGCAAGGGGACAAAAGGAGCCAAGGAAAGGGCGCTTCAATTACTCAAGAAGATTCCCAACTCGTTCTACATAGAGCAGCATTCCAATCCGGCAAATACCGCTTCCCATCGGGAGACAACCGCGGAGGAACTCTGGCGCGATACCGACGGCAGGAT
>DAOVCF010000171.1 GCA_030670165.1 Candidatus Stahliibacteriota bacterium
GTTCTCGTCCGCACCGGCGACAGGATAGATCTGCACCTTGATCTTAAGACTGGTATCGAACTTGAATGCTCAAGATGTGGTGAACCGACCGATTACAGTGTAGGTACCTCAGCGAACGTAACCTTCCTTCCTGAAGCTAAAGGGCAAGGGGAGGACTTGGAAGCGGAAGCGACCGATCTGGAGTCCTACACCGGCGAGGTCGATCTAAAGAGCGTTGTAAGAGATGCGTTTTTGCTTGCCCTGCCGATCGCTGCGCTGTGCCGCGAGGATTGCAAGGGGCTTTGCCCATCATGCGGCGCCAATCTGAATCGTGAAAGTTGCAAGTGCAACACCCGCCTAAAACCCTCTCCTTTCGAAAAGCTAAGGAGGCTTGTGGATGGATAAACGAAGGCTGACCTTCGGTGCCAGGAAGGCTTTGACCGTCATAGGCTCCACGGAGGCCAAGTTGTTCAGGAGCAGCCAAGGGACCAAGCTGACCCTCAAGGCTCTGCGTGAGCAAGATAGACTGATCCTTGAGGCGGTTGACGGCAAACGCAGTGCTCGCGAGGCGATCCTGGCCTCGGGGCTGGACTACGAGGTCGGACTTCACTCGATAGCCTGGCTTGTGCAGACCGGTTTTTTATACAGCGGCGAGAGTCTACAAAGGTACGTAGAACATCAGACCGACCGCCTGGCGCTTTTTGTGGATCTTTTCAGCGATGCCGGGCATGACGCCGAGTTTTGGGAGAACGAGATCGATTCCATCCTGCAAGAGGCTGGCGAGCTTAAGGATGGAATGCCTGGACTTAGCTGGGAAGGGATTATTCCTCATATCTCAGAGCCATTCCCTGCCCCGGAAGAGATCCGCGAGTATTTTCTTCAGTTGTTCATTTCACTCTACGACAAGGCCGAGGAGATATTCGGTTCCGAAGCTGTCCTTGCCAAGCGCGTCCTGCTTGACGTTCGCCCTCAGCCCTGAGCCGTAAAAAGAAACGGCCACCAGAGACCGTTCCTTTTCAGCACGTGAGTTATGATTGCCTTACTCTGCTTCTTTCAAGATTTCCATAACCTCTGCCGGAGTGGCCGCTTTTGACAACCTGGTGCGCATCTCTTCCTTGTGCAGTATCTTTGAGAGCCTGGCAAGCGCCATGATGTATTGTGATTTATTCTCCTCAGGGGCTGCTATAAGGAAGATAAGGTGGGAAGGTTTGCCGTCGAGCGAGTCGAAATCAACCCCATTGGCGGAGCGTCCGAAGGCGAGAAGAAGTTCACTGGCCGCGGTTGTCCTGGCATGAGGTATTGCCACTCCAAGACCGATACCCGTGCTTTCCAGGTTTTCCCGCTTAAGGATGTCGGCAAGGAATGTTTCTTCGTCCTGGATTAGTCCCATATCTACCATGACCGAGACCAGTTCCTTGATTACGGCAACCTTTTCCTGTGCCTTAAGGTTAAGCACAATCCCTTCTTCCCGGATAGCCTCTGATATACGAATCATCGTCCCTCCTGGTTGAAAAAAAGCAGGGGAGTTGAGCCGAGTTTTTGCAAAAGAAGCTCGGCATCAAGTCCTTTATAAGGGAAGGTGGCACAGAGATCCACCTCGTAGCTCTTGACCACCGAGGCAATGGTTTCTTCCGGTTTGCCTTCCTCAAGCATAAGCGAGATCTTAAGTTCTCTTCCGAATGCCACGTCCTCGATCTCGTAGAGGAAATTCCATGTTCTGTCTTCAAGAATATCCCGTTCTTGCTTCTTTTCCTTCGATGGATCTGGCGATTCTTCGGGCAAGACCGCCAATACTATCAATCGGCTTTGCAGCTGGGAAGCCAGATCCAGCACCCCCTCCAGTTCTTCGAGGCGGGTTTCGCCTGCATCGACATAGCAAAGCAAACGTCTATACACTTTAGATGACCTCCTACTTTCCTACGCAGAAGCGCGAAAAGATCTCTTCAAGTATGCTTTGGTCACGAGCCGAGCGGTCAGTGCCTGTGACATCGGCAATGGCCTCGCGCAGTTCCTTTGCCCTCATATCCAGATACTGCGCGTCCAAAGCGGCCCGCAGATGCACGGCCAGGCGCTCAAGGCACTCTTCCTGAAAGCGGTTGGCAAAGAACGTCTCTCCCTGGCTTGAGGCTTCTTCTTTTAACCGATCCAGGAGAGTGGAGAGATTCTTTCTCTTCAATGCCGAGACCGCTACAGGCTCGCCGGCGACGTTTTCTAAGGAAGGGATCTCCTTCACGGCGTCTATCTTGTTCCATACGATCATGCCGGGTTTTTCCCTCAAGAGCTTCAGGAGTTCGGTGTCGGCCGGGACAAATCCTGAGGTTGCATCAAGCATAACCAGAAGGAAATCCGCACGATTGGCCGCTCCAACTGCCCGCCTGACTGCGATCCGGTCGGGAAGCGATTCTGCGATTCCGATTCCTGCGCCGTCGAAGAGACGAACCTGGCCTGTCGAGAAACGCAGGGTTTCGGTTACCAGATCCCTCGTTGTTCCAGGCACGGGTGTTACGATGGAACGTTCCTCGTCCAAGAGTGCATTGAAGAGGGTGGATTTGCCGACATTGGGGCGTCCGAGAATCATGACCGCCATACCCTTGCGCTGGCTGCGCCCGTGGCGGAACGCCTGCCTTAACTCCTCGGTGTCCGCGATAGCTCCCTCCAGCATGGGTGCAAGGGATTCCTCGGGGATGTCTTCTTCAGGGAACTCAAGTTGAGCTTCAATAAGGGTTAGGAGGGAACGCACCCTGGCTGAAAGACCCTTCAGTTCCTTTGTAAGACCACCACGCAGTTGCGCCAGGGCGGCCTTGACACCTTTCATGGTTCGGGCCTGGATTGTAGCAAGCACCGCTTCAGCCTGGGTTACATCCAGCCTGCCGTGAAGAAAAGCCCGCTCGGTGAACTCCCCTGGACGAGCCAGACGGGCGCCTATCCCAATCAAAAGATCGGTCACACGATCCACTATAAGCGGGTTGCCGTGAACCGAAAACTCGACCAGATCCTCGGTAGTGTAGCTGTGAGGCGATCGGTAAACAGCAGCCAGGGCCTCATCTATAATCTCTTCTCCCTCGACTATGAATCCCGTGAGCACCTGATGCCCCCGTGCGCCGCTCAAAGGCTTACGCCCCTTAAAAACCTGATCACACATCCTTAACGTCTGGGGTCCTGAGACCCGCACTAATGCCAAAGCGCTGCGGCCACCAGGGGTGGCTGGGGCAACTATAACATCCTGGAGGCGTTCAAGAAACATCAATGAGTGCTATGATTACGTTCTTTCGGTAACCGGTGCCTATGGTATAGGAACGCACACCGTCTATACCGGCCAGGGTCTGCTCCACCAGCTTGCGTTCCTTGTCGGTCAATGGATCAAGCATCATCTCACGACCGGTCTCCTTTACCACCTTGGCTATGGCCATGGATTTCTTTCGAAGGAAGTTTTCGCGTCGCTGCTTGTAGTTACCCACATCAACTATAACAGCGGGCATCTTCGTGTGACGGTGCTGCAGTATCGAGTGCACCAGTAGCTGAAGCGCTCTCAGGTTTTCCCCCGACCGACCTATGAGCAAGCCATCCCAGCGTCGCGTACGGATATTGACGTAGTATTCGTTCTCGCCGCGCTTACGCCATTCTATGCGCCCGCGGAAACCGGCAAGCGAGACTATCTGTGAGAGGATTTCGGCAAGCTCCTCGCCGAAGCTATCTCTTTGAGCCTCTTGGGCTGCCATTGATCTCCTCCAGCTTTCATTCCTCTCCTGAAGATCGCAAACTCCAGTATGGAGAGGAGATTGAAAAGAAACCAGTATAACTGTAATCCTGAAGGGAAGTTAAGGAAGATTACAGTAATAAAAATCGGCATCATGAAGGTCATCAGGCGTTGCTGTGGATTGGGGTTGGTCATCAGACTCTGGAATACAGAGGCTACGCCCATGAGAATGGGGAGTATGTAGAA
>DAOVCF010000008.1 GCA_030670165.1 Candidatus Stahliibacteriota bacterium
CTCTCCCCCTGGGAGAGGAGTTAGAGGTGAGGGTACTAAAAGGGTTGGGGATGAGGGACTCCCCTCGGAGAGGAATTAAAGGTGAGGGACCTCCCTCTGGGACGTGTGCCCCCGTCGGGGAGGGAATAAAAGGGAGGGGAAGGAAAAAATCACCCCTACCCTCTCCCATCAAGTGGGAGGTAAATAGGAGTGACCTTCAAGAAGGCGGAGCGGATCATCAAAGATCAGAATAAGCAAGGAAAGCTGGCCTTTACCGTAATACCCGCGCTTGGGTTTGGCTGTTTTCATTCTTGAGAAAATCACGAACATAGGTATCGCTTTCGGCTTTGTTCTCCTACTTTTTGCTGTTTGGATAGGAATATTCCTGGTGGATTATTTCTACTCAATTCGTCACCTTTACATCCAATTCTTCACTTTACCCCGAAAACCGTCAATCCATTTTGCACCGAAGGATTACGCTTGCGTAGCAATTTGAAATTTGCAGTTTGATATTTGCAATTTGCAATCGCGACGGAGTCGCGCCCCTGTCCACCTTTTTTACCCCACAAATCTACTTCGTAGCTTTGTGGGGACCCCGATGTTTTGTCTATCTTTTGTCCACCTTTTGTCCCCTTTTTGACCAGCTTTTGTCCAGCTTAGGAAAAGCAACGCCCAGGTGGATTTTTGGAAAGCAATGCTAAGACTTGACACGTCCCCTGCTTGTGGATATAATCCGTGGTGATAGATAAGTTTCGCTTTTCCTGTAACGTGGAGCGTCGCAAAAGATGCGCGAGGAAAGTTACTAGGAAACCGATGATGCACTACCGCGCCTTAGGAAAAAAGGAGGAGCCTCATGAGCGTACGTAAGGCGGATATAGTGGAGGAGATCGAGAAGCAGATAGGTCCACGGGTTACCAAAAAGGACATCGCCATCGTCATAAACCTTTTCCTTAAGGACATCTCTCGTATGCTCGCCGAGGGCCAACGGATCGAGATCCGTGGATTCGGGGTCTTCAAAACAAAGCAGCGCAACGCCAAGATCGCTCGTAACCCAAGAACTGGCAAGGAGATACATATACCGGCACGCCTGGTACCCGCCTTCAAGCCCTCCAAACTACTCAAACAGATAGTAATGCAAAAATGAAGGAGAAAGTTCAATAAATGCCCTGTGGTCGTAAACGTAAACTAAAGAAAGTAAAACGTCACAAGCTTAAGAAAAGACGCAAATTGATGAGAAAGAGACGTCATTAGTGCGCCCGTAGCTCAGATGGACAGAGCGTCACGCTCCGGACGTGAAGGCCGTAGGTTCGAGTCCTATCGGGCGCGCTATTTCTTTCTCCTCTGATAAATAGAGGTAGGTTAACCCCTTCTGCTATTCTGCGTCTTAATCATATGAGGATAAGCCGTGGATAAACTGGTTATCTCAGGCGGACACCCCCTGCACGGAGAGGTTGCAATCTCGGGTTCAAAGAACGCCGCTCTGCCCCTTATGGCGGCTTGTCTTTTGACCCCCGAGCCGTGCACCATATCCAACGTCCCCAGCCTGATTGACGTAAGCACCATGACCGAACTCCTTATCCATCTCGGCGTTGAGGTGAGAAGGGACGCGGATCAGATAACGATCCAGGCGCGTGATCCCAAAGGCGAGGCTCCATACGAGATAGTACGAAGGATGCGGGCCTCCTACTACGCGCTCGGCCCTCTGCTGGGAAGACTTCACCACGCACGCATATCCTTGCCCGGCGGCTGTGCCATAGGAGCGCGTCCAATTGATCTGCACATCAAAGGCATGGAGAAGTTGGGGGCCGAGGTAAAGGTAGACGAAGGCTACGTTAACGCTAACGCTACAAAGCTCAAGGGAGCAGAGATCTTCCTTGAAGGAACCAAAGGCCCAAGCGTAGGCGCGACGATCAACGTGATGATGGCCGCGGTGCTCGCAAAAGGGACCACCAGGATAATAGGAGCGGCGGCGGAACCGGAGGTATGCACGGTCGCTCGCTTCCTACGCAAGATGGGTGCTTCTATCTCAGGGGAAAGCACCAGGGAAATTACCATCGAGGGGGTCAAAAAACTTCACGGCACCGAGTTCACCAATATCTCTGACCGCATCGAGGCAGGCACCTACGCTGTGGCCGCGACCATAACAAAAGGAAGGCTGATCCTGCAAAACGCCCCATCCGCGCACATGGGCAACGTTATCCAGCCCCTGCTTGAGGCGGGTGCGGAGATCGAAGCAAGCGGAAAACATTTGACCGTCTCGATGATGCGCCGCCCGAAACCCCTTATAATCAACACCGCCCCTTACCCGGGCTTTCCTACAGACATGCAGGCCCAGCTCATGGCATGGTTAAGTTTAGGTGAAGGAACCAGCCTGATAACCGAAAACATCTTCGAGAACCGGTTCATGCAGGCCATGGAGTTGCAGCGCATGGGAGCGCAAATTACCATCAAGGGAAACACCGCGGTGATTGAGGGAACCGATCATCTCTCCGGGACCCAGGTTATGGCGTCCGATCTGCGGGCATCGGCAGCCCTTGTGCTTGCCGGGCTTGCCGCAAAGGGAACGACAACGGTATCGAGAATCTACCATCTGGATAGAGGCTACGAAAGACTACAGGATAAACTGGCAAGCGTGGGTGCCGAGATTGAAAGGATTTCAGCACCGGGAGAAGAATGAGCAGTCGCTGGGTGAGCGTTGGGGGGGTGAGGATCGGAGCAGATGCACCGGTCCGAGTCCAGACCATGACCAAGTCTCACGATACACCTCAGATAATCAAAGAAATCAGGAGAGTTCACCGGGCTGGTGCCGAATTAGTAAGGGTAGCAGTGCCGGATGATGAAGCTCTTCAGAGCTTTACCGAGATCGTTAAAAAATCTCCCCTGCCCGTGATCGCGGACGTGCACTTCTCACCTGCTCTGGCCCTGGGAGCAATCGAGGCGGGCGCTGCTAAGTTAAGGATCAATCCAGGGAACATAAGGTCAAAGAGAGACCTGAAAAAGATCGCTATGACTGCAAAGGATCGGGGCATCCCCATCCGCATAGGTGTGAACTCCGGCTCCCTGCCGCCTGCTATAATCAAGAGATTCAAGCACCCAACAGCCGATGCGATGATCGCCGCACTCTCCGACTCGGTAAAGCTCTTTGAGGATTTCGGATTTGCCGATCTGGTGCTTGCAGCCAAGTCGTCTGATGTGCTGACAACCATCGAGGTCTACCGGATGATGCACGAAAAGTTCGGCTATCCGTTGCACCTGGGGGTAACCGAGGCAGGCCTGCCTTTTGAGGGTGCAATTCGGTCGACCGCAGCCATGGCACCGTTATTGCTGAAAAGGATCGGTGATACCATCAGGATATCATTAACAGGGCCGGCAGAGAAAGAGGTCGAGGCGTGCTGGGAGTTGCTAAGGAGTTTAGGACTCAGGGAGCGCGGCGTGAAGCTCATCTCGTGTCCTGGATGTGGAAGAGCGGAGATAGATATCCAGAAGCTTGCCCAAAGAGTTAAGAGAAAGCTAACAAGAATAAACCGACCGCTGTCGGTTGCGGTGATGGGCTGCGTGGTAAACGGCCCGGGCGAGGCAAAGGAGGCGGATTACGGCATCGCAGGGGGCAAAGGCCAGGGCGTCATCTTCCGCAAAGGCAAGATCGTAGCCACTGTGTCTGAGGAAAAGTTACTGGATTTTCTGGTTTCCCTGATCGAGAAAGACATCCACTGAATCTTTCTTCCATATTATGATTTCTGGATTGTATTAGGTAGGAAAGTATCCCTATCCAGAAGTTGAAATGAGGTACGGGTGGGGAACGTGTTTGATGAAGTGATGAATTGATCCACCTCTCAAAATCGGAGTTTTTAAGTTTAAACTGTTGATAATTCTTAACTTAACGGCAAAAGCAATTCCGAGTGAATTAATCGTGAATTAGGCCTTAGGGGGTTGACAAGTGGCGGAAAATGTATAAAATGTGGTTATGAGTGGTGAATCGTGGGGCTATCATGAGATTCCGTGGACAGTTCAGGTACGCTGTAGACCATAAGGGACGGATTGCCGTCCCTGCGGCTTTTCGCCGCGCTTTAGAGGCTGCCAATCAGCGCACCCTTGTCCTGACCAAAGGATACGACGGCGAGATCGAGGTGCACCCGGTTGAAGAGTGGGAGCGTTTCGAGGAGAAAACCCTTCTTGTCATCCCCAGATACAAGCGAGAAACAAGACGCTTTATGCGCCGCAGGGTCGCATCCGCCGCCGAGGTGGATATGGACTCACAGGGCCGCATCATGCTCCCGCGTCATCTTGCGGAGTATGCGCAGATCGAGGGCGAGGCGGTCATCACCGGAGCCATAAGTCATTTTGAGATATGGAATCCTTCCGCCTTTGCAAGATTCGAGGAAGAGTCCGAGACCAATCAGGAAAATGATTCTGAAAACCTTGAAAAATATCTACATGAAGGGAGATCAGAATGAAAACTGTACTTAAAAGAGTAGAAGAGGTACCCTTTGTGAACCTTTCGGGTGAGGTCGGAGAGGAAGATTTCGACGAGCTCTGTGCCCTTTTCGAGGGACTTCTTTCGGCAAACGAGGCAAGCGTAGTTGTCAATCTTGCAGGTTGTACCCATATACAAGCACCTCTTATCCCTGAACTTATAGAATTCAAGCGCAGATTCAACGAAAGAGGAGGCGACATAAAGCTCATCAACGTTTCGGACTATATCAACTCCCTTTTCAGTCTATACGGCTTTCATCCTTTCGATATATACCCATCGAGGAGGGCGGTATTGAAGAGTATCGCCAGAATGACGGCCGGTGGATAAGTTCCATCGGTCGGTGATGTGCGAGGAGATAGTGAAAGCCCTCTCCCCCAGTCCGCAGAGTGTCTATGTAGATGCGACCCTTGGCGGGGGCGGGCATACGGCAGCGCTTCTGAAAGCGGGTGCCGGAAAGGTAATTGCTCTGGACATGGATGGGGAAGCCCTCGCCTATGCAGGCCTGAGAATGACTCGCTTTGCCGAGCGGCTTTCCCTCCATCATTCCAACTTCCGCTATCTGGGTGAGGTGCTTGATGAAAAAGGGATCGATAAAGTCCAAGGCGTAGTATTCGACCTTGGGCTCTCCTGGCATCAGGTGAGAGGTCAGAATCGCGGTTTCAGCTATCAGAGCGAGGGCCCCCTTGACATGCGGTTCGATGCGGAATCTAACTCACGTACCGCCCTTGAGATCATAAGAAGCGAACCCAAAAAGTCTATAGAACGGATACTTAGAGATTACGGGGAGGAGCCACAGTCAAGAAGGATCGCGCAAGCGATTGCAGAACACCGCCGCGAGCTTCGGACCACCAAGGACCTTGCAGACCTTATCCGAGAGGTTGTCGGGACAAGGGGTTTTCGCAAGACCGCGATGAGGGTCTTTCAGGCGCTGCGCATTGCTGTAAACGACGAACTTGAAAATCTCAGGATCGGTCTTGAGGCGGCCATCGTTCGTCTTGCTTCGGGTGGACGAGCTGCGGTGCTTGCCTATCACTCTTTAGAGGACCGGATCGTCAAAAATAGATACAGACAAACAGAACAAAGCCAAGAGTACAGGCGAGTTAATCGCAAACCTATTTTTGCATCCGGGAAAGAGGTGAAGAAAAACCCTGCCGCACGAAGCGCCAGGTTGAGAGTGTTAGAGAAGTTATGAAGAAAATACTTTTGGTTATATTGGCAGTAGGCCTTATGCTGGGCTACGTATGGATGCGGTCGATCAACAACCGGCTGACAGAGCGAGTGACTGAGCTCAAGCGTCAGGCCGAAATACTCCAGGCCAAACTCGAGCGCGAACGCACATCGCTTGACCGTAAACTTGTAGTGACCAATCTTGAGCCACGCGCCAAGGCCCTTGGACTGTATTACCCATGGGAGAAAAATGGGCAGAATTAAGTTCGCAGGCGGAGTTCTTTCCGTACTGGCCGTCGGTGTATTGGGATATGCCTTTTATCTACAGGTGATACTTGGACCACGATACGCCGAACGTGCACGTTCGCAGCACGAGGAACACATAGAGCTCCTAGCAAGACGAGGGAAGGTTTACGACCGCAACGGCATACCACTGGTTACAGACGAGAAAGCGGCCTCTATCTACGTCCTTCCTCAGTACATAGAGGATATACCTGCAGCGGTTCGTATACTTTCAAGCTACAAGCTGGGCACCCCGACAAGGCTTGAACGCTACCTGCGGACGAGAAAAAAATTCTTCTGGCTTCGCCGCAAGTTCGACTACGAGAAGGCCTACGCCCTGAAGGCCGAACTGGAGAAAGCATCTTTAGGCAACGCAATTAATATAGTAGAAGAGGCAAAACGCGTCTACCCTTGGGATGAGGTTACCGGAAGCGTTGTAGGGTTCGTAGGTACGGAACACACCGGGCTTGCAGGAATCGAGTACGCTTTAGATTCCCTGCTTGCAGGCAAGCCGGGCTGGGCAATCTATCAGATGGACGCGTTGGGACGCGATCATCCCTCCCCGGCCTACCCTGTCCAGGAGGCAAAGGACGGCTGTGACGTTACCCTGACGATAGATCTTGACATACAGGCTATCGCCTACGAGGAGTTGAAGGCGGCGTGCGAGAAGTTTGCGGCCAAGCGAGGATACTGCGTGGTGATGAACCCTCAAACGGGTGAGGTGCTTGCATTGGTCGACTACCCGGACTTCGCGCCCGCTCGCTACAGCCGGTACGCACGTGAAACCTGGAAGATTGGTGCGGTTGCAGACGAGTTTGAACCGGGCTCCGTGTATAAACCGGTGGTTGCCGCCATCTGCATCGAGGACAGCCTGGCTCTACGCAACGAGTGGATACCTACCGGTTCAGGTATAGTGGTGCAGGGACGCAGAATCACAGACCTTCACGGTAGGGCGGGCTACACGTTCGATGACGTGTTCGTTAAGTCAAGCAACATAGGTGCGGCAAAGCTTGCCCTGCGCTGCGGGGTTCAGCGCTTCTACGAGGTATCACGCCTGCTTGGCGTTGGTGTACCCACCGGCATCGAGCTTCCTGGTGAGGCTGCAGGAAAGATAGATCGATCCCGCCAGATGACCGAACTGCGTCTTGCCAACAACGCATTCGGCCAAGGGCTTTCCTTGACCACCCTGCAGCTTGCGGCAATCTACGCTACCTTCGCATCGGGCGGGGTTTACAACGCACCACACATCGTCAAACGGATAGACCGCGACGGCAGGGTTATATTCAAGGGAAAAACCAAGGAGCTTAGAAGGGTATTCAGCGAGGAAACCGCAGTCGACGTATGCGAGATTCTTGCCAAAGTTGTAGATGAAGGAACGGGTAAGGCCGCACGGATCGAAGGCATCGAAGTATGCGGCAAGACAGGCACGGCTCAGAAGTCGATTCCGGGAATGGGCTATTCCTCCTCCTCAAGTGTCGTATCGTTCATTGGCTTTCTCCCGCGCGAGGATGCCAGACTTCTCACTGTGGTGGTGGTTGACGAGCCGTCACGCGGACGTTTCGCAAGCGAGATCGCCGCACCTGCCTTTCAGCACATCATGGAACGCATCCTGCGCCTGCCCGTCTATAGAGATATTCGCATGCCACCTGAAGAAGAAACCGAAAAGCTGGCCCAAATCCAGGAGCGAGAAGAATGAAGCTGGCTGATCTTATCAAGGATTGCAAAGACGTTAAACTGCACGGCTCAGGGGAAGCAGAGATCACCTCGGTGGCCTATGACTCAAGACGGGTTGAGAAGAACTCGCTATATGTTGCAATTCCGGGCGCCAGGTTCGATGGCCGCCTCTTTGCGCAGAATGCTCTGGCTCATGGAGCGGTGGCTTTAGCCGCCCAAGGTATCCAAGGCCTTCCACAGGGTGTGGCGTTGATAGATGTTCCAAATTCCAGACGATTCCTGGCTCAAGTATCTGCAAAAATCACTGGGTATCCTGACCGGGATATGATCGTTATCGGGGTCACCGGCACAAACGGCAAAACTACCGTTACTTATCTTCTTGAAAGTATCCTGAAGGCCGCAGGTCAAAAAACCGCCGTCGTCGGCACCACCGGCTTCTACGACGGAGAAAGATGGGAGAAGTTATCACATACTACACCTGAGAGCACCGATCTGTGGAACATACTCAAGCAAATCAAGGAAAACGGTGCAAAAGCGGTGGCGATGGAGATCTCGTCCCATGCCATAGCGTTCGAACGTGTGTGGGGTTTGGACGTTGACACGGCGATATTTACCAACCTCACCCAGGATCATCTGGACTTCCACAAGGATATGGAGAACTACAAGGAAACCAAGTTCAGGCTCTTCAATGAGATAAAGAAAGAGGCACTGGCAGTTATCAATAAAGACGATCCGGCAGGCCGAGAGCTTCTTGAAAGGATCAAAGACCGCACCACAACCTCCTACTCGTGCGACACCCGTAACACCCGTAACACCCGTAACACCCGTAACGCCCCCAGCACCCGTAACGCCCCCAGCACCCGTAACGCCCCCAGCGCCCGTAACGCCCGCAGCGCCGATCTCTGGATGGAGGTCGAAGAGACAAACCTTGCAGGCTCCGCATTAGTTATACATTACCAGGGACTGGCCCTGCCTGTATTTATCCACCTGCCTGGTCTGCACAACGTAAGCAACCTTGCAGCGGCCTCAGCAGCCGCCCTAAATCTGGGGATAGAACCTGAGCATCTCAAGGAAGGAATTGAATCCATTAACTCGATACCCGGCCGCATGGAGCCGGTGCCCAATGATAAAGGATTTTTTATATTCATAGACTACGCGCATACCCCTGATGCGTTAAATCATCTGATCCTTGCCGTCAAAGAACTTGCCAAAGGACGTGTGGTGACCCTTTTCGGGTGCGGCGGTGACAGGGATCGCACCAAGCGCCCGAAGATGGGCAAGATAGCCGCAGAGCTATCAGACTACGTATTTATTACATCGGATAATCCGAGAACAGAGGAACCGCAGGCGATAATCCAGGGTATCCTTATGGGAGTCCAGACTCCTGCCAGGCGGGTGATCGTTGACCGCAGGGAGGCGATATTCGAGGCGGTGAGGTTCCTGAAGCCGGGCGACGTGCTCCTGGTCGCAGGCAAAGGACACGAGGATTACCAGATAATTGGCACAGAGAGGATCCACTTTGACGATAGAGAGGTCGTAAAGGAGGCGCTGGATGCTCTCCCTTGATGAGATCGTCCGTGCGAGCTGCGGTGTCCCTAAGGACATAAATGATCCTGGCTTATGTCCTTCAGGGGTGTCAACAGACAGCCGAACCATCGAGCAAGGAGAGCTTTTTGTTGCCCTTGCCGGCCCCAACTTCGACGGACACGACTTCCTGGGGCAGGCGTTCGAGAAGGGAGCCGTCGCAGCTCTCGTTTCAAAGTACCTGCATCTTGCCCGCACCATCAGGGTCGCCGATACCCTGCGTGCCCTTGGTGATATTGCTCAGGCTTACCGGATGCGGCTTGACATACCGGTCGTGCTCATCAGCGGAACCAACGGAAAAACCACTGTAAAGAATATCTTGAGTGATTTGCTCTCTTTAAGATACAAAACATATGCCAATCCAGGCAGCTTCAACAACCTGGTGGGCCTGCCTGTTTCAGTGCTTGCGATTGCACGAAATCACGAGATAGCGGTGCTTGAGGCGGGTATAAGCGAGAAAGGCGAGATGGAGAGGCTCTGCGAAATCTCCCGACCCAGCCACGGCCTCTTGACCAACATCGGGCCCGGGCATCTTCAGGGGCTTGGAACGCTCGAAGAGGTGTTTGAGGCCAAATGGGAGCTTGCCCAGGCGATAAGGTCAAGAAAAGGCAGGCTCTATCTGAACGCCGACTACCCCGAGTTCCTGAAGCGGGCAAGGGAGGAAAAAATCACATACAAAACCTTCGGGATTCAAGCCGAGGCTGAGTTCATGCCCGCCGATGTGCACTATGGTATGGACGGGACGGAGTTCAAGTTTAATGAACAGGAATTTCATCTCCCTCTTTTAGGAGCAGGCAATCTCTCTAACGCCGTGGCTGCTCTGTCGGTGGCGGTGGGAGAATTCGGGGTCTCGTTGCTGCAGGCCAGGAGTGTCCTTTCTGAAATCAAACCCGAGCGCTGGAGGCTGGAACACAGAAAGGTAGGCGGTCTGCATCTTTTGATTGACTGTTACAATGCCAACCCTGTCTCCATGAGGGAGGCCTTCGGACTTCTTACACTCTTCCCTTCGCCCCGCATAGCGGTATTGGGAGCGATGCTGGAACTGGGAGATGAGTCGGAACGTTACCATCACGAGATACTGGAACTGGCGCGCGATACCGCCGATCTCGTGATAATCACCGGTCCACACTCCGATTTCTACCCCAAACACGAAGGCGTGCTCTTTATTCCGGATAAGAGCAAGGCAGCCGAAGAGATCCACAAGAGGCTACTGCCCGAAGCAAGCGTCCTCATCAAGGGCTCGCGCGACTGCGCCCTGGAAGACGTCGTTTCCAAGCTCTGGGGCGGCGCATGATATACCTTCTTGCCCGCGCCCTGCAACCCATCTTCTCACCTGCGAATCTCTTCCGCTACATCACCTTCCGCTCGGCTCTGGCTGCAGGATTCGCAATACTCATACTTATGATCTTCGGAAGACCGGTGGTCAGGATGATCAACCGCCTGGCTCTGGGCGAGGAGATCTACGAGGAGCTGCCCGAACGTCACCGCAAGAAGGCAGGCACACCCTCGATGGGCGGGGTTCTCATCGTTTCTGCAATCATCATCTCCCTTCTGCTCTTCGCAGACCTTGCCAATCCATACGTGCTCTGCTCGCTCGTGATACTTGTGGGCATGGGAATTGTAGGTTTTGCTGACGACTACGTAAAACTGCGCAAACACAAGCGGGGCATCAAGAAACGCTGGAAGTTCCTGGCCCAGGCTGTTCTCGCACTGGGAGTGAGTCTTTATCTGTACTTCTTTCCCGAAAGCCAGACCCTGAGGTCGGCTACCAACGTGCTGTTCTTAAAAAACTACGTGATCCAGATGGGGTTATTCTACGTGCTCCTGAGCGGCTTCGTTATAGTGGGTGCGGGCAACGCGGTGAACTTCGCGGACGGCCTTGACGGGCTTGCGATCGGTCTTCTGGCGATCGTTGCCGGAGCCTATGCGGTGCTCGCATACGCGGGAGGGAATGTAAAGATTGCGGATTACCTGAACGTTCTTTACGTTGCCAAGGCCGGCGAGATGGCTGTGGTGAGCGCTTCGGTTGTGGGAGCAGGACTCGGTTTCCTCTGGTTCAACGCGCATCCTGCATCCATATTCATGGGCGATACCGGCGCGCTGCCCCTGGGTGCGCTCATGGGCTTTATCGCGGTGGTGGTCAAACAGGAGATCCTTTTAGCGATCATCGGTGGGGTGTTCGTGCTTGAGGTTGTATCTGTAATCCTTCAGGTCATCTGGTTCCATGCAAGCAAGGGAAAGAAGAGACTATTCAAGATGACCCCCTTGCACCACCACTTCGAGCTGAAGGGATGGGCGGAATCAAAGATAGTGGTTCGTTTCTGGATATGGGGAATCCTCTTCGCCCTGGCAGGGCTGGCAACTCTGAAGGTGAGATGATGAGAAGGATCGCAATCCTGGGTCTGGGCCGTGTGGGACGAAGCCTGCTTTCATATCTTATGGATAAGGATGCGGAGATACTGCTCTACGATGAGAATCCCGCCGCGTTCGCCCACCACAGGGTAGCCTTTGCCATAAAGCAAGGCAGTGCCAGGAGAATCCAGGATCCAGACGAGCTTAAACAAGCCGATCTTTTGCTCAAGAGTCCGGGCATACCCAATGAAGCGGACTGGATAAAGAAGCTGGACGCCGCAGGTGTACGGATGATCGACGAGATTGAATACGTGTGGAGCGAACTGGGAGAACCGGTGACCGTTGCGATCACCGGAACCAACGGAAAGTCTACCACCACCGCCTGGATAGCGGAAGTGCTGAAAGCCGCAGGCAAGCAGGTGTTCTGCGGCGGCAACATCTCACCGGGAAGGCCTTTCTCAGAAGCTCTAACCGACAGGAAATACGACGCATACGTTATCGAGGTCTCCACCTTCCAATTGGAACGATGCCCAACCTTCAGACCTAACGTTGGGGTGCTTTTGAATATCACCATAGATCACCTGAACCGGCATTCGCTTAACCAATACGTCAACCTCAAGCTTTCCCTGTTTAAGAATAACACTAAGCTGGACAGGGCGGTGCTGAACGCGGACGATGAGAACATCAAAGCAAGGCTTAAAGAGATCAAGGGCAAGCGGGTACTATTCTCTGTCGAGAGGACCGACGTTGATGCCTCACTTAAAGGTGATGCGCTATACCTCAAGGATACCGAGATCGTAAAGAGAGGCGATCTTCTCCTTCCCGGTCTTCACAACGCAGCCAACGCCCTTGCCGTAATAGCGGTGGCCGGGGAGTTTAATTTACCACAAGAGGCCATAAGGTCGGGGCTTATGAAATTCAAGGGCCTGCCCCACCGGATGCAGTATCTGGGCAAACTCAGAGGCAGAGAGGTCTACAACAACTCCATGTGCACCAATCCGGTGGCCTTTTATCACTCGGTACTCTCGTTTGATGAGCCCTCGGTGATCATAGCCGGGGGCAGGGAAAAGGGCCTTTCCCTTGAACCGTTCATCAAGGGAATAAGGGAGCGGGCAAGGTTTGTAGTACTCTTCGGCGAGAATGCCGAGAGCCTGAAAGGAATTCTTGAACGAAATTTACGCTTCTCCTCCTGCGTCACGGTCGAATCGCTGAGGGCTGCCCTACAGGCAGCCCTCAGCCACAGCTCAGAAGAAGACAGAATACTCTTCTCGCCCGGATTTGCCAGTTTTGGAAACTTCAAAAACTTCGAGGAGCGAGGAAATGCATTCATCCAAGCCTATAGAGCGATCAGACAAGCCTGATTACGGGTTTTTGGCCATCATCGTACTTCTCGTGGGCTTCGGCCTGGTGATGGTATTCTCCTCCAGCTTCTATCTCGCCAATAACGATCCGTTGTATTTCCTCAAGAATCAAGCCATACGTATCGCGATAGCAACGGGGTTTTTTCTCATAGGATTCAAGCTACCCTACCGGTTCTGGCGAAAAATGGGCGGCATCTTTATTATCATATCAATGGTTGTTCTCATCACAGTTCTTTTCATTGGACGCAAGGCCGGTGGAGCCACACGCTGGCTTCAGTTTTTTACCTTTTCTTTGCAGCCCGCAGAGTTCGTCAAGGTTGCTCTGCTTTTGTACCTTGCCAACTTCTACGCCAAACGCGAGGATACCAAGCGTGACTTCAAACACTATACGCTTCCGCCGCTCCTTGTCTCAGGTATCCTGCTTCTGCTTATAGCGCTTCAGCCAAACCTGGGAACCGCGACGGTCATTGGAATACTTGTGCTTTTTGTGATGTTCGTAGCCGGCGTGCGCTTAAGATACCTTATTGTCATCACCTTCCTGGCTGCAGGCGCGTTCCTGCTTCTGATCACGGTCTTTCCTCACGCCAAGGCGCGCGTGACAGGATTCTTAGGCTCAGGCAACTATCAGCTCGAACAGGCGCGCATAGCCATGGGGTCTGGAGGTCTGTTCGGTGTCGGATTAGGTGGCGGACGTCAAAAATTCCTGTTCCTGCCCCAGCCCCACACCGATTTCATATTCGCGGTAATCGGCGAGGAGCTGGGATTCGCAGGTATCGCAGGACTCATACTTCTCTTCGTGCTCTTCCTCTACAAGGGACTCAATCTGGCAGCCAAAACCGACGACGCATTCGGACGCTACCTTGGATCATCACTCGTGGTGATGATATTCCTGTACTTCCTCGTTCATGCCGGGGTCAGCACGGGACTGTTACCGACTACCGGACTTCCGCTTCCTTTTATAAGTTTCGGAGGATCGGCCCTAACATCCAACCTTTTGGGGGTCGGGATCCTCTTAAACATAAGCCGCGCAAAGGAGAAAGCTTATGCGAGCAATCATCGCCTGCGGTGGAACAGGCGGCCATATGTTCCCAGCGTCAGCACTCGCTCGTGAGCTTATGAACCGGGGACACGACGTGCTTTTTATAACCGACGAGCGCGGCTCTCGCTTCGTGCAAGACAAGGTGAAGGCAGAGGTTATACCGGCCACCGCATTCTTTGGACGCTCGCTAAGCGACAAACTCAAGGCGGTTGGAGGATACCTGAAGGGAAAACGCAGGAGTATGGAGTTAATAGACGAATTTAAACCGAACGCAGTGATAGGCGCAGGTGGGTATGCAAGCTTTCCGGCGATCCGGGCCGCGAAGACAAAGCGAGTCCCCTACTTCCTTTTGGAGCAGAACGCGGTGCCTGGCAGGGTAACGAGAATGACGGCAGGAGGAGCAAAAGAGGTATACTGCGGGATTCCTCCAACCACCCGGATCAGAGGCAAGGTCGTGGTAACCGGCAACGTCTTGAGGAGATCGGTGATCATTAGGGAAAGGAAGGAAGGCGAAGAGATTCTCGTTTTAGGGGGAAGCAGTGGTGCAAGGAGATTGAACCAGTTTGGATATAAGTTGGCAAAGAGGATGCCTGAGGAGAGGTTCATTATACTCACCGGCAGGAGGGATTATCAAGAGATGAGGGCCAGACCCAGGCTTTCGAATATTGAGCTTTTTGAGTTCACCGAGCATCCTGAGGAGCTTTATGCACGTGCAAAGATCGCAATATCACGTGCAGGTGCAATCATGTTAAGCGAGCTTTTGGCAAACGGCATACCTTCGATTCTGGTGCCCTTCCCTTACGCGGTGGACGATCATCAGACCTCTAACGCAAGATGGGCAGCGCAAGCCGGTGCGGCTGTATTAATACCTGAGAAAGAAATCGAACGCGTTGAGATAGTGCTAAGCAAGTTAATTGATGACAAAACACGTCGAGAGCTGATGAGTGTTGCCGGCAGGAACCTGGTGCCCTATGACGCCGCGTCGCAGATAACCGAAAGGATCGAGGAATGTTTGGCCGCGTGAAGCACATACACATGGTAGGCATCGGCGGCATAGGGATGAGCGGGATAGCCCACATTTTGCACAACATGGGATTCAAGGTAGCAGGCTCCGACATCTCCCGCTCGGAGATAACCCGGATGCTCAAGCAGTCAGGGATAAGGGTCCAGATCGGGCACCGAAAAGAAAATCTTAAGGAAGCGGACGTTGTGGTGATATCGTCTGCGATCAAGCCTGACAATCCGGAGATTGATGCGGCACGCGAGCGCGGCATACCGATCATAGGCCGGGGCGAGATGCTTGGCGAACTTATGCGCATGAAGTATTCGATAGCGGTTTCAGGAACGCACGGCAAGACCACCACGTCTTCAATCATAAGCTTCATGCTGGAGCTTGCCGAGCTTGACCCCACCTCGATCATAGGCGGCAAGGTTCTTGAGATGGGTTCAAACGCCAAACTGGGCGCAAGCGAGTACCTGGTGGCCGAGGCTGACGAGTCGGACCGCTCGTTCCTGCATCTTTTCCCTACCGTAGCGGTGGTCACAAACATCGAGCCCGAACATATGGATTACTACTCAAGCTTTGAGGATATCAAGGATTGTTTCAAGCAGTACGTGGCGAAGATCCCATTCTACGGGCTGGCAATCCTGTGCGGCGACGACGTGGGGGTTAAAGAGATACTTCCGGATCTTTCGGTCCGCAGGATGACATACGGGTTTGGCAAGGAGAATGACCTTAGGCCTATGTGGCGCAGGAACGAGGGCTGGAAATCACGCTTTGTTTTGAAACTCGAGGGGAAGCTGTATGAGTTCGAGCTTAGCCTTCCAGGAGAGCACAACATCCTGAACGCCCTGGCGGCTGTCGCTGTGGGACGGGAACTAAAGGTTTCTCCTTCTGTAATGAAGGAGGCTCTGGCAAGATTCCGCGGCGTCCGCCGACGCATGGAAAAGGTGGACGAGATCGCAGGCATCACGTTTATTGACGACTACGGCCATCATCCTACGGAGATTGAAGCCACCGTTTCCTCGCTTCGCCTGATATTCAACGGTCAGCCTTTGCGCGTACTATTCCAGCCGCACCGCTACACGAGGACAAAGTACCTCCACGCGCAGTTCGGTCCGGCGTTCAAGGATGCCTCGGAGGTAGTGCTAACCGATATATACAGGGCAAGTGAGAAACCGATCAGGGGTGTGGGGCCGGAGCTGATACTGGAGAGTATAAAGAAGGATTCGCCGAATGTGGCCTCGCAGATCATTACCGATCGAGAAGGGATCGTTGATTACTTTGCAAAAACCTTAAAGCCCGGGGACGTTTTTCTGACCCTGGGGGCAGGCGACGTATGGAAGATTGGCGCAGAGATATTGGAAAGACTCTCAAACCGCTCATAGATGGCAATGTAATCATGGGTGAGGAGATCGCTCCCCACACCACCTACCGGATAGGCGGCCCGGCAGACGTGTTCATCGAGCCGGAGAGCGTGGAGGATCTGCAAAGGATCTCCCTGTTCCTTGCCAGACATAAAGATGTCCCCTATCAGATACTGGGCGGCGGCTCGAACGTCCTGTATCCTGAGCATTACCGGGGATTGGTGATCCATCCGGGGAGGGGACTTTCCGAGATCAAACGTGAGGGTAATAAGATACTCGCCGGTGCAGGAGCCGAACTGATGGATGTAATCCGGCAGGCAGCACAGTGTGGTCTGGGCGGTATGGATTTTCTGGCAGGGATACCTGGAAGCATCGGCGGCGCTGTCAAGGGAAACGCCGGGGCGTTCGGAAGATGGATATCGGAGTGTGTGGATAAAGTGAGAATCTTTAATCTCTCAGAAGGAAAAGTGAAGGAATTGGAAAGGAATGAGATCGAATTCTCGTACCGGAAAACGAACATCCCCCCCACCTTCTTCATATATGAAATCGTCTTGGAACTTAAGACGTATCCGGTTATGAAATGCATGGATCAGATCGCCCGCACCCTTGCGCAACGTATGGCCAAACAACCTAAAGAACCTTCGGCGGGATGCGTATTCGTAAATCCAAAACCGACCGAGGTTACCGCCGGCAGGCTGATAGATGAGCTTGGATTCAAGGGGCGAAGGATCGGCGACGCAATGTGTTCACCCAGGCATGCAAACTTCATCGTGAACGTCGGCAAGGCTACCCAATCGGACGTTCTCGCTCTGATCCGTGAGATAAAGGAGGCGGTGAAGGAGAGGTTTGGATACGATTTTAAGGAGGAGCTAAAGATTGTAAAAGAAACGAATGGAGGAACATAATGGCTAAAGGCGAACGAATCGTGGGTCTTGACCTCGGGACGACCAAGGTCGCCGCGGTGATCGCCGAGCTGGATGAGAACCTCGAGCCGCGCATCGTGGGGATCGGCTTAACGCCTTCCCACGGAATGCGCAGAGGCACGGTAGTTAACCTGGAGCAGACCGTTGAATCCATCAAACGGGCCGTTGTCGAAGCGGAACGCATGGCCGGCTGCAAGGTGGATTCATGCTACGTAGGCATCGCCGGCAGTCATATATCGTCGATGAACTGCCGCGGTGTGGTTGCGGTGGAAAAGGCTGGCGGAGAGATCACCCCAAAGGATAAGGCAAGGGTGATCGAGCAGGCCAAGACCATCGGTCTGCCACTGGATCGTGAGATCATCCACGTGATCCCAATAGAGTTCATAGTGGACGACCAGCCCGGCATCCTAGACCCAGTGGGGATGTTCGGCAAGAGGCTCGAGGTCGAGGTGCACATCGTCACTGGTGCTGTAACCTCGGCCCAGAACATATACCGCTCCATAGAGCGTGCCGGCCTGCGGGTCAAGGACCTGGTCCTTCAGCCCCTTGCATCGGCAAACGCGGTGCTTGAGGCGGACGAGAAGGAACTCGGGGTGCTTCTTGTAGACATAGGCGGCGGAACCACGGACATGGCCATCTTCAAGGAAGGTTCAATAAGACACACACAGGTGCTCGGCATCGGCGGAGAACACATCACCTCGGACATAGCCATCGGTCTAAGAACGCCCACCAAGGAGGCGGAAGAAACAAAGAAGCGCTACGGATGTGCACTGGCCAATCTGGTGGATGAGGATCAGACCTTCACCGTGAAGGGCGTGGGCGGTCGAAGTGAGAAGCAGGTATCGAGAAGAATCCTTGCCTCGATCATCGAGCCGCGCGTTGAGGAGATTCTCACCTTGACCAACCGGGAGATGAAGAAGACCGAGTTCGGTGAGCTTCTGGCCGCAGGCGTGGTGCTCACCGGCGGCTCTGCTCACCTGGAAGGAATAGAGACTATAGCCGAGCAGATATTCGACCTTCCGGTCAAGGTAGGAAAGCCGTGGGGCACCTCGGGGCTCACGGATATCATCGCCGACCCCATATTCGCCACATCGGTAGGGCTGGTCCGTTATGGAATCGGGAAACAGAACCTGACGCTTCTGCCATCGGGCACAGAGGACAGGCTTTTCGGAAACATCCTCAGCCGTATGCGCGACTGGCTGAAGGAATTCTTTTAAGCAAAGGAGGAGATATGTTCGAACCAGTTGAGGAAAATCGCTATCAAGCCCAGATAGGAGTCTTGGGTCTCGGCGGCGCGGGCGGCAACGCAGTCGACCACATGATAGAGAAGGGCATGCCGGGCGTGCGTTTCTACACCCTGAACACCGACCTTCAGGCGCTTGACAAGGGTACGGCCGAACACAAGATACAACTAGGACCGAATCTTACGCGCGGACTGGGTTCCGGAGGCGACCCCGAGATAGGCAAACGAGCCACCGAGGAGTCACTTGACCAGATAAAGGAGGTACTTCTCGATCTGGATATGGTGTTCCTCGCCGGAGGCGAGGGCGGCGGAACCGGAACCGGTGCTGCCCCGCTCATTGCCGAACTCGCAAACTCCCTCTCAATACTCACCGTAGCCGTGGTGACTCGGCCATTCGACTTCGAGGGACCGGTGCGAAAAAGGCAAGCTGAAGAGGGAGTCAACATACTCAGACAGAGCGTGGATACCCTCATAGTGATCCCAAACCAGAAGCTCCTATCCGTGGTACCCCAGAACATGACCCTCAAAGACAGCTTCAGCATGGCCGACGACGTGCTCTTCAACGCCACAAGAGGTATCACCGACCTCATCACACATAACGGCATGATCAACCTGGACTTCGCGGACGTGCGCACCATCATGGCAAATCGTGGAAGTGCGGTGATCGGCATAGGCTCCTCGAAGGGCGAGAACCGGGCGGTGGACGCGGCGCAGAAGGCGATCTCATCGCCCCTTATCGAAGACTTCGAGATCTCCGGTGCCAAAGGAATCCTCTTAAATATCTCCGGAGGCGAAGACTTAACCCTGCATGAGGTGAACGAGGCTGCACGCATCATCTACGGATACGCCAACGCCGACTCAAACATCATCTTCGGGGCCATCCAGGATGGAGAGTTCTCAGATGAGATTCGCGTCACGGTAATAGCCACCGGCATCGAAGAGATGCCTCCGCGTGTAGAGAAGGTCGAAGGATTAATGCCGCATGGAGCGCAAGACCTCAAGGTGCCGACCTTCATACGCCGAGAACGTAAAGTGCCGCGCGGTTTCGAAAAGGTAGAACCCAAGCCCCTATCTGACGAAGACTTGGATATCCCTGCCTTCCTGCGCAGGCAGTTCGATTGACGCATCATCCTTTTTGACTAGTATTAAAGGATGATGAACCGAATCAAGACCCTTGCCTGGGTTGCTCTGGGGCTTGTCCTGTTCTTGCCTCCAACAGGACATGGGCAAGAGCGGGATTCGCTGGCGGCTGCGACCGCCAAGGCACGCAGGACAGGGATCGTTATAGCCGCAGAACGGGTTATGCCCGCGGTCGTCTCCATAACCGTCTTGCAAACACGTACTTACAGCTCCCCATTCTGGCTCGACCCATTCTTCGAGGAGTTCTTCGGACCCACATTCCCCCGCGAGTACAAGCAGGAAATCCAGGGACTGGGCTCAGGTCTTATAGTCTCCTCCGACGGCAAGATCGTAACAAACGCCCATGTGGTTGCCGACGCAACCAAGATAAAGGCTACCCTTTGCGATGGAAAAACCTTTGACGCTATCCTCACCGGTATGGACGAGGCGCTTGATCTTGCTCTTCTTAAGCTTGTCAACCCGCCGGATGATCTTCAATCGGCAGATCTCGGCAACTCCGACGATCTCATGATCGGCGAGTGGGCGATAGCGTTGGGTAATCCCTTCGGGTTCCTTATCGCCGACGCCAAGCCAAGCGTTACGGCCGGGGTAATATCGGCCACAGGCCGCAGGGTGCAGGTCGACGAAGCCAAACGTTTCAGCTACTCAGGCGTTATCCAGACCGATGCGGCCATCAACCCTGGAAACTCAGGCGGCCCTCTTACAAATATCGCCGGAGAGGTCATAGGCATAAACACCTTCATCTTCACCAAAAGCGGCGGCTCGGAGGGCATCGGCTTCGCCATACCCGCGAACCGGGTGAAGAAGTTCATATACGAGCTTGAAAGCCACTCCGAACGACGCATCGCATGGCTTGGCCTGGGTGTGCAGACCCTGACATCGGACATGGCCCGCGCATTGGGAATCCCGGGGCAGAGAGGAATCATCGTCACCCAGATATTCGAGAATACTCCGGCCCAACGAGCCGGGCTGGAGGAGGCCTGGGTAATAACCAAAGCAAACGGGATCAACTACGCCAGTGAATCGGACTGGCAGATGATGGAGCAGGGCCTTTTTGTAGCTGACAGCGTTCGGCTTGAAGGAATAACGGACGAAGGTAAGTCCTTTGTTTGCATCCTACAAGCGATAGAGTACATCACTCCAGCACCGGTAAGGATAGCTGCTTTGGGCATCCAGGCGATGGACCTCGACCCGGCAATTCGCTATCGGTATAACATCCGCAGCCTGCAAGGTGTGGTTGTGCTGAAGATCGAACGGGGTGCTCGAGGTGCCGAACTCGGACTTAGCGAAGGCGACGTGATCCTGGCCTACGGCTCCACAGAAACCCCGAACATAAAGGAACTTAAAAAGGCGGTGCGCTCGGTGGAAGATCCCAGCACATTGGTGATCGAGCGCGACGGAGGCCGCTACCGACTTTACCGGGGATTCTAAGGTTGAGGAGGGTTAAATGATAAAACGTTACTCCACTTCGGAAATGACCGAGATATGGGCTGATGAGCGCCGCTTCCGATACTGGTTAAGGGTCGAGAAAGCGGTGGCACGCGCCGAGGAAGAACTGGGGATCATACCAAAAGGGCTTTCAGAGTGTCTTGCAGACGTAGAAGACGTTGACCCTGAAAGGGTTAGAGAGATTGAACAAAAGACCGAGCACGAGGTGACCGCTTTCCTTCAAGCTGTATGGGAGAAGGCAGAATGCTCAAAGGAGTACCTGCACTACGGACTTACATCATATGACGTGGTGGACACAGCACTTACCTTAAGGATACTTGAGGCGTGCGACGTGCTGGAGACCGAGATCGCCGAACTCAATAAAAACCTTGCCGATCTTGCAATAAAGCACAAGAAAACGCCTGTGCTGGGTCGCACGCACGGCAGGGGTGCAGAGCCAATAACTTTCGGGGTGCGGGCGCTTTCATGGTATTCGGAGGGATTAAGGGTAGCTGAAGAACTGACGCATGCGCGGAGTAAGTCTGCCCGGGGCCGCATCTCAGGGACGGTTGGAACGTTCACCGTCCTTGACCCTATCTGCGAGGAGCTGGCGCTCAAGGAGCTTGGACTTGAGCCTGAACCGGTGGCAACGCAGGTGATACCGCGTGACCGCCACGCAACCCTGCTCTTTGCACTGGCTCTGGTCGGAGCCTGGCTTGAGCGCATCGCGTTAAACATCAGATTGGGACAGCTTGAGGGGCTGGATGAGCTGTTTGAACCGTTTAGGGAGCGCCAGACCGGCTCATCGGCCATGCCACACAAGCGCAACCCGGTTATCACCGAACGGGTCTGCGGGCTTGCAAGGATACTTAGATCAAACGTGCAGGCCGGGCTTGAGAACATTGCCTTATGGCACGAACGCGATATCTCCCACTCATCGGTTGAGCGGGTGATACTGTCTGACTCGTTCAACCTCGCGCATTACCTTATCCGCAAGATGCAGGGTGTTATAAAGGGATTGAAGGTAGAGGTGGATCGGATGAAGGAAATTCTGGATGGTACAGGGGGTGCCTTCTTTGCGCAAAGGCTCTTGCTTGCACTGATTAAAAAAGGCATGGCGCGTCAGGAGGCCTACGAGCTGGTGCAGAAACTGGCATTTGAGGCAAAGGAACAAGGGCAGTCGTTCGATCTTCTGGCGCGCAAGAAGAAGGAAATCAATGAGAAGTTATCCGAGGCCGAACTTAACGAGATATTCTCGCTTGAGCGCTTTCTTGAGGGGATCGAGGTGCTTTACCGCAGGATGAATTTATAACCCTTCCCACATCACCGACACAGCCGAGTGCTCGAATCCTGGTCGTGGTCCCCTGACCCGCTGGGATTCGGGCGTTTATGCTGAAACCCTCCCCCCCCTCGGCGGAGTGGGATTGAGGGGGCGGGGAAATCAAAGGGGGATTAATCTTCCAGAGGCCAGGCCGCATTGACCGAGCGTATGCGCTTCCAGCGAACGCTGCAAGCACGGGGGTAAAAAGTAGGGGCCGGTCTGAAGGTTGGCACCTACGAACTTTTTTGAGAATCTCCGTTATATGTCGCCGCAACTCTCTTAGACCGTGAAAAATAAAAATGCCACAGCACCAAAATCGTATTTAAGATAATTGTAGCACCCAAGTAAATCCACACTATTTGAGTAGGTGCATACATTAGAACAAAGAAGCAAGCGAAAATATTCGCTGCAAATACCAGCCATATCCATATCTTCGCAAGAGAAGGAGCAATTTTCGTCTTTTTAACTAAATACCATAGCACAACGAACCCATAGACTCCGATAGCGAAAGATATAAATATATTTACCGGATGTCCTTCCCTAAATATTTCAAGGACAGCTCTAATAGAATTCAATGTTAGGATTATTACAAATAGAAGTAGCCATCCACCCAAGGATCTCTCTTCACGTATTTTTTGTTCTACCTTAATCAATACCTTTTCAATTTCTTCCTTCGGGAGTTTTCTGCTCTCCAGTTCTTTAGACATAAATTCTATCATTTCGGGTTTATATTTATCTTTTTCAAAAGCAGTTGCCCGAACAAGCTCTTCTGTACGCAATCCCTTGGAAAGTTCTTCTAACATCTTCCCTGTAGATTCTTCTGAGAGAATCCTGCTTCCCAACTCTTTCTCCATAAGCTCAACAGCCTCAGGTTCGTATTGCAGCCTATCTACATTAGTGGCTCGGATAAGGTCTTCGGTCGACCATTTCTTATAACGACCTTCCAGCTCCCTGAGTCTTTTGGGGTCCATTGTAGTTCTCCCTAAGCACCTAATTATAATACATTAGTCTAAATAAGGGGTTGTCCCACTCTCTGTTGAAATTTGACAGCGGACCGTAGTTCATTGACCTAACCTTACTATGCGGCTTTACTTTTGTCAAGATCACGTTTTCTTTTACTTCCGCAAGCATCGTAACTTCGTGTTAAGGCCGCTACCAACCGGGGTATCTCCTGATAGCCGTTGATGCATCGGAACCTTTTGGAGGCCTCCATGAAGCCTATTGCTGTCCAGCGCAATACCATCTTACCGTTTCGCCAGCGCTTCACGTTACGGGTGTTACGGGTTACGTGGCGAACGATGGACATCCCATCTTGTGGCGCTGACAACGCTGGATCACGGCATTCTTGCCAAAGGTCTGCCTTATCACCTTGGTCAATGCCTTGGCTCCGTCTATCACGAACAGCATCGGCTTGTCGGTGGAAAGTCCCGACTGAGAAGGTTATCAATCAATACCTGACAGACCGCCGAGTTCTCAGTGGCTCCCTCCCAGATGCCTAAGGCATGTTTGCAACCGTCACTATCAACACCGATTGCCGCCACCACCATGTGATCTCCAACTCTGATCCCGTCCATGAACAAGGCCACTATGTCCAGTCCATCCAAAGGCCTCGCCATCCACTCGGCTATTCTCTCGGCTGTTGCCATCACAAACCTCCGACTCACCGCGCTCTTGCTTGTTCCGCGCACCCTCAAGCAAGAACCGTTGCCCTCCAGGGAACTATGGTATCGCCTTGCGCTGACCCCAAGTAAAACCTGTTCCAGCACACGTTTCGTGAGTGGATCGGAGTCCTTGAAGTGCTCGTAGGTGGGTAGGGCAACCTCATGGGTGCCGGAACGAACCCTGGGTCTCTTGACCGTAATCCTCTTGCCGCCCAAAACCACCTCTCCACCGGTAGTGTCCTACCACTCTCCGGTAGCGTCTTCTCGTGATGATACCTGAAATCGCATATAGCATCTACGTCTTCTGCAAACATCTCGGCCATTGCCGCAAGACCGGCCTTGATGCCTACCTCCAAAAGGTCTGCACGAACGTCAACCATAAGCTCTGGAAGGGTAATGGCCCTTTGATCCCGTCCCTTGACTTACCTTTCTTTGCTATTATCCGACATAGCGGATCCTCCTTTCGTTTTCTTTCCCTGATTATACCTATCAGGGCAGGATCCGCTATCTAATTTTCAACAGCCAACGGG
>DAOVCF010000024.1 GCA_030670165.1 Candidatus Stahliibacteriota bacterium
AGTATAGGGATTTACCCAGATGTTTACCGGTTCGCCGTCGCGGAGTATCTCCAAGAGTATGCTATCTGTTGTCACATATTTGCGCTGATCATGAATGTATCTTGGATTATACATTGGGCCTAGAGACTGGACATGATTGCCACGGCATTCCTCTCCTTCGCAGAGGCGAATAACGTCGCCTGGTTTAAACCCGAGACGGTCCCCCTCGGTATCAGCGCCAACGTAAGTTACTATGAGTCCCCATCCGTATCTAAGCTTTGCCTCGAGTATCGGGTCTCCTAATTCAGGACCGAGCGCCAGAAGCTCCTGGTAGCCTTCTCTGAATGCGTCCATGTCTGCATATACCTTGACCTCCATGTCGTTTCTTGATGCAATCTTCCAGCTTACCACATCGGGAGTCTTAGGCAGATCAGAGTATACACCGGGGTCTTCTATGAGGTGTTTGACTTCTCTGTAAACCTGGTTCCATTCGTTGGGACATTGACTCCGCGTCTTGTAGAAGGTTTTAGGATAAGGCTTGACCTCGGGAATCTCAATATGGATAGTATCCCAGGAATATTTGGGTCGGACCAGACCCCTCACAGGAGGTGGTTCACTAGGTGTAGCCTGTGCTGTGTCTTCTGCATCTTCTGTGTCTTCGACGTCTTCGGTCGCTATCTCCGGTTCCTCCTTCGGTTCCTCCTTCGGTTGAAGCTCAGAGATTTCCTTCTCTAGCTCCTCCAGTTCCTCCAGCGTTTTCTTGGCCTTCTCCAGAATATTTCCCAACTGAGCAAAACAGACAAACAAAGCGCCTAGAAGAAAAAAAACTATTGCAACCTTTTTCTTCATGATTCCTCCTTGATTGCGAGTTTTAGGTTAGTATACAAACAAAGATATGGCTGTCAACCTTTAATAGGTTAATTATGAGGTGAATTAAATCGAAATGCTCCCCTCTAAAGTCTACCATCCTTAAGGCTTCTCTTTGATTCTTTTAGGCTATTGAATCAGCCCGCGCTTGCGCAGGAGTGCTGCGATCGCTTCCTCTAGCTCGGGCAGCACCGCATCGTCGAGGTCGTAGTAGACCCTTGTGCAGGGTTTATTGAACTCGATCACCTTGCCCAGATCGATGGGGGTTCCGATAACCACAGAATCGGCAGGCACCGCGTCTATTGATGCCTTCAGGTCAGCGAGTTGTTCTGCACCGTATCCCAGAGCGGGTAAGAGCGGAGCGGTCTGGTTGTAGCGTTCGATCGTCTTCTTGATCCGTCCGACGGCATAGGGTATGGGATCAACGATATGGGCTGCTCCAAAGCGCTCGGCTGCGATGGTTCCTGCTCCTATCTTCATCCCGCCGTGGGTGAGCGTGGGGCCGTCCTCTATCACAACCACCCGCTTGCCCCGGATAACATTTTCGTCATCAACGCGGACCGGCGAGGCGGACTTGATGATCTTTGCGCCGGGATTGAGTCTCTTCGCCGCTTCCTCGATTTCGGCAATCTGCTCAGGCGTGGCCGAGTCGATCTTATTGATTAAAATCACATCGGCGATGCGGAAGTTCACCGCGCCAGGATAGTATGTTTGTTCGTGACCGGCGCGCAGAGGATCGGCCAGAACGATCGCCAGGTCCGGCTTGTAGAATGGTATGTCGTTGTTGCCGCCGTCCCAGATCACCAGCTGGAACTCCTGCTCGCAGGCGGAAAGGATGGCTCCGTAGTCCACCCCTGCAAAAACGGTACTGCCCGCCTGGATGTGCGGCTCGTACTCCTCGCGCTCCTCTACGGTGCAGTTGTATCTGTCCATGTCTTCAATTGTATCGAAGCGCTGCACCGCCTGGGCTGCAAGGTCGCCGTAAGGCATGGGGTGGCGCACCGCCGCGTAGCGAATCCCGTGCTTGCGAAGTATGGATGCCACAGCACGCGAGGTCTGCGACTTGCCCGCACCGGTGCGAACCGCACATACTGAGATCACTGGAAGCTTGGATGAAAGCATGGTGCTTTTCGGACCCAGAAGCCTGAAATCCGCACCCGCGGCCAAGACGGTTGATGCCCGATCCATCACGTAGGCGTGACTCACGTCCGAATAGGCGAACACAACCTCGTCCACGTCGTATTTCTTGATTAAATCAACAAGCTTCTCCTCCACCTCGATTCCTATCCCATTGGGGTAAAGCGGGCCGGCCAGCACCGCGGGGTAGCGACGGCCCTCGATATCAGGAATCTGGGCGGCGGTGAACGCCACGACCTCATAGTTCTCGTTACCCCGGTAGTACACATTAAAGTTGTGGAAGTCGCGCCCCGCAGCTCCCATTATGATAACCTTCTTCCGCATGAGCACTCCTTTTTGAAAATCCAGAGATTGCCTGTTCGGAGTTCAAGCATACTGATTAGAAACTGCTTGTCAACTCATTGACGACTCTGGATACTTCTCGCCCAAAGCCTTAACATTCTTGATAAGGAGCACTACTATAGAGATATACACCAGGAGGAATAGTGCGTAAATCAATAGTGATCTTTGCTTTGATTATTCTGGCGCTGCCGTTGGTAAGCTACGCGGCATACAGCCTTGACGTAACACCCGTCGAGATAATATTCTTGAGACCAACGGCTATATAATCACTTTCTGGGCAGAGGATGGAACCGGATCGAACGTCAGTCATCCACCGCTTACGGATACATTCGGTTATATCGGGATAGATGAAACGCCTGTATCTCGTGGGTTCAATATGGATGCACTCACCTCCCAAGGTTCTCAGATAATCCTCAGATATTCTGGCAGGCCCCAAGAATTCTCAGCATCCGTATTCGACGCCTCAGGCCGCAAGGTAGATGAAATCCGTTCCGCAAGCCCCTCAGAATCAACCACCTGGGGTGAGTGTTACGGGTCCGGGCTGTATTTCATCCGTGTTCGGTCCCAGCGTTCTTCAACCATCCAAAAGGTTATCCTTATCCGGTAGACATGGGCAAGGGGTTTAAACCCCTTATCAACCCTATGCGTCTCCCATGAGTATCTTACGGGTTGACATACGTTTAGAATCAGTTAGAATTAACACGGATTTTACTGATCGAGTTGTGGCCTTGGATAAGCAAGAGAAGATATTCGTCCAGGAGGGAAAATGAGCAGAACGATGGTTATCTTTGTCGTACTTACGCTGCTGGCGTTGCCGGTATTAGGAGTGAGCACCGCAGCCGCCGACAGCCTTGACATAACCCCTTACGAGATAGAATCGCCGGAGAGAGTCCAGCAAGAGCCTTTCAGGCCTCGGGCGTGGTACGCAGAACGAGGAGGCGTAGAAGTCCAAGAACCATCTCTGATTTGCCTTATTGTAGATTTAGATACCCAGGACTCGGTATACCTGGACACCGTCCCTCGGTGGAGAGTAGAACCTTACGACACCATAAAGGCGACGTTCGACGAGACTGATCCCGCGCCCAACATCTACGAGATCACCTTCTGGGCAGAAAATAATTGGCCCACAAATATCAGCTACCCACCACTTGTGGACACCTTCTACTACAAAGTAGGTATAACGGAAACCCCTGTCCCCGGCGAGTTCAATCTGGACGCGGTCTCCCTTGACCCGACCACAGCCTCTGTAATTATAGCTTTCTCTCTGGGACGCTCTACCGAGATCACCCTTTCCGTCTATGACTTAACCGGCAAGATCGTGGCCACGCTTGCGTCAGGCACCTGGAACCAAGGCCGACACTCTGTGCGGTGGTATACGGCGGGTGCGGCACCTGGCGTTTACTTTGTGCGTCTCAGTGCCCCTGGGCTCTCTCGTTCCAGCAAGGTGGTGCTGCTGAACTAGATTCAGAATAAGGTCTTTGTGCGGGATTCGGGGCTAAAAACTTGACGTGCACCCAGAGATAACTATACTGGGATAATTTGATAAAAGGAGTTCTATAATGCCAGAGACAAACCTGCGTGTAAGGAGGGTGATTACCGCCATAGTCTTACTGGTTTTGATCTCCGCCGGCTGGCTTCCGGCTGCAACGGTTACCCCACAGGAGGCTCTAAAAGCGACAATGACCCACATCCAATCCATGACCGACCTATGGAGCCAACTCCCGCACCTTAAAGATCAGACCGTAACGGTAAGCGGGCTCAAGGAGCTGCGCGAAACCGAATCAGACCAGCTTCTGGGTTACGTTGCCGAGCTTACACCACGAGGATTCGTGGTGCTTTCCGGAGATACCCGGCTGGCACCGATAATCGCCTATTCCTATCGCTGCAACTTTCCCTGGGATGAGGACCCGGGGAACGTCCTGCTTTGGATGTTAAAAACCGACCTGGATTTAAGAGAAAAAGCCGCCTCTGTGACGGACGCAGACATCTTGATCGCGAACGGCTCTTCATGGAAGAACTACCTTGCGGACAATGTGTCACTTGATGTAACCGGACAGTGGCCGTCTCCAGGCTCCACCCATACAGGTGGATGGGTTGAAACCACCTGGCGTCAAACCTATCCTTACAACGCCTACTGCCCCAAAGACCCGGAAACGGGCAAGCGATGCGTGGTGGGGTGCGTTGCCACGGCGATGTCCCAAATAGTAGACTATCATTGCAACAGAAGAAACTACATGAGTGATGTTCAACTTTACCAGTGGGACAGATATACATCGAGGGGTACAAATCCTTACATACGTATCGACCAGGATTCTGCTACGTACGACTTCCCCTCGTTCAACGTCATGAACGGATACCTGGTGGATCTGAGAAACATCTACCTTGCAGATTCCACCCCGGGTTATTACGATGTTGCCGCACTTGCCTTCACCTGCGGCATCTTCGTCAAGATGCACTACTCAAGCAGTGGCTCGGGAACCACCGTAGAGCGCGTTTCATTCGCCTTGATGTTCAAATTCGGATACCCATCGGCGATGAATGTGGACAAAAACACAGTTTGGTTCTACGACACCTTAAGTCAGAACATGAAGGATGCCCTGCCTGCGGAGCTGAGTATACACTATCCGAACGGTTCAAACGGTCATGCGATCGTCTGCGACGGGCTGCGTGAGATTGAAGACGAGGACGACCAGTACCATCTGAATTTTGGCTGGGGACCTGACAGCCCTGATCCGATCGCCACCGCATGGTACGTCCTGCCTCAAGGGATGCCTCTCGGCTACAGGGTGGTATCAGGCGGGGTATTATCCATCAGACCCCCTGAAGGCTCATACGTAGCGGAGCGCGCGGAGCCGCGTCCTGATCTGCCCTTTATTGAACAACTCTCCCCTACCCTACAGATCGCTCCGGCTGCATTCACCTTATCTTACGGACTCCCCTGGCCTACAAGGGTGCGTTTGAAGATATACGACATCAACGGCCGGATGATCAAGACTCTCCTGGACGAAGATATGCCTGCCGGTTACCATCAAACAGAATGGGACACGCAGGACCGAAAGGGCCGCGAGGTTGCGTCCGGGACATACTTCTGCGTGCTCGAAACCGCAGAAGGTGCCTGCAAGACAAAGGCCGTTGTGATACGATAAGAACCCTTCCTGCTGCAATAGTCGTTAACTCCGGGGAGGTGGTGATGACGTAAACTGCTCCTTCCTGTCCATGGTCTATACATCTTCCAACAGCACAGGTTCAGCGTGCCCCAGTCGGGTGCCTCAGCCTGTGCTATTGTATCCGAACGGACGCTTCTATATTCGACATCATAAGCCGCAGGGTGGACGAGCTGCACGCAACTTGGGCATCTGGAATGATTACCTGGAGGAGATGTTACGGGGTGTTACGGGCCTGGGGTTTACTTCGTCAGGGTTGAATCCGCGTCACGCCAAACGCAGAAGGTGGTTTTGATCAGATAGTCCTCACCCCTTCCCTCTCCCGGCGGGAGAGGGGGTATAGTTCTTCTCTCCCTTTGGGAGAGAAGTCAGAGGTGAGGGGATCAATGTTCCTTGCAGTCTTATTGACAAAGAATATTCTTACGTGGTGTGTTACGGGTGTTACGGGTGTTACGGTACGGGGTGTTACGGGACGGGTTGACAGGAGGGGTATTTTCGGATAAGCTTACGGGCTAGAGCTATTGTAGGAGGAAGCCCATGTGGGAGAAAAAGCCACGTTTTGAACGACAGTTGATGCCGGGTGAGGTGCTTTTCCATGAAGGGGATACAGGCGAGGTGATGTACTTCATCCGCAAGGGCAAGATCAAGATTTCAGCAGGTGAAGAGGATCAGGAGAAGGTGTTTGCAGTGCTTAAGGAAGGTGATTTCTTCGGCGAGATGGCGGTGATTGACGGAAGCCCGCGATCTGCCAGCGCCACCGCAATAGAAGAAACGGATCTCATAATTATCGACAAGGAATCGTTCGTCTCCAAGATCAACGAGAATCCGCTGGTCGCTTACGTAATCGAGACGCTTACAAAACGAATTCGCACCCTTGACGAACAACTCAAGTACCTCACCATCAAGAGCGACGAAGAGCGTATCATCCACTTCGTCCTGGCCCGCGCCAAGCAACAGGGCACGCCGATGGATGAAGGGGTGAGCCTTGATCAGATCTCCACTGAAACCATCTCCCATATCACCGGGGTTGACATCAAAAAGGTAGAGGAATACCTGAAGCGTTTGGAAGACGTGGAGCTTATCAAGGTAGGCGAGGATGAAATCACCGTGCGCAGCATCCCGGACCTGGATGAATACATCCGCTACCTGAAGCTGCGCGACAAGTTTAAGGCATAACGGAACGAGAAGAAGAAAGCCAATGACGAAGGCTGAGAGTCAAAGATAGTGGCGTGTCTCCTGCAAAGGTTCCCTCCCAGTTAAAAACCGCTTATGAGTAACGTAAATTCCGAACCGAAAGATAAGTCTGATGCCTTAAGGTTTCTTGAGCGTCTTGCTCATATTGCCGAGGAGAAAAAAGAACTTGAAGCCAGACTGACCGATCGGGCAGTGCTTTCTGATCCAAAGGAGCTCAAAAGAACCTCCTATCGGTACAAGAGATGCGAGCAGATACTCTCACTTGGAGAGCGTCTGCAAAACATCCTCAATGAGATAGAGGCCGCCGAGGAGATGCTTTTGGCAGGGGAAGAAGACGAAGATTTCCTGGATGGAATTCGGGTGGAGATTGCTAATCTTGAGAGGAAAAGGGATCTGCTGACAAGCGAGCTGCGTGCCTTGCTGATTCCACCCGACGAGCGCTGGCAGCGCAACTGCATCATTGAGATACGAGCCGCCGCCGGCGGAGACGAAGCGACCCTCTTTGTCAGCGACCTTTACCGCATGTATTTCCGTTACATCGAGCGCAGGGAATGGGGTCAGGAGGTATTTTCTTCGAACGCAACACAGATAGGCGGCCTCAAGGAGATCATCTTTCTTGTTAAAGGGGAGGAAGCCTTCCGTTACATGCGGTTCGAGTCAGGGGTACACCGGGTGCAGCGGGTGCCCGAGACCGAGGCCTCAGGCCGCATCCATACATCAACCGCCACCGTGGCGGTATTGCCCGAAGCCGAGGAGAAGGATGTCGAGATCGATCCCAAGAATCTTGTGATAGAAACCTTCCACGCATCCGGAAAAGGCGGCCAGCACGTGAACGTTACCGACTCAGCTGTACGCATCAGGCATAAACCCACCGGGCTTTCGGTAAGCTGCCAGGATGAACGTTCACAGCACCAGAACCGGGCAAAGGCGATGCGCATCTTAAGGGCAAGGCTGCAGGAGCTGATGCGAGCAAAAGAAGAGACCAAACAGGGAGCCGAACGCAGGGTGCAGATAGGCACTGGGGAGAGAAGCGAGAAGATCAGAACATACAACTTCCCGCAGAACCGGGTAACCGATCACCGCATCAAGGTAAGTCTTTACAGGCTCGGCGAGATACTTGCAGGTGACCTATACGAGTTTCATAATCTGTTACTTGAAGAGGAGGCGCGGCGATATGCAGAAGACAGCGCTTGAAGAAGCCCGCTCGGCTTCTCTGAAGATTGACTGGCATGAAAGGCTCCTTTTGCTTGAATGCGTTGCCGCAAGATCGCTGCCCACGCTGATCGCCAGGAAGGAACCGCTCGATCCCGACCAGTCAAGCCGTCTGTCTAATCTCATCGAGCAGCGCGAGAAGGGAGTACCACTTCAGCTTTTGCTCGGGACAGCCGCGTTTCTTGATTTCGAGGTAGAAGTCAGACCGGAGGTTTTCATACCAAGACCGGAGACGGCCCAGCTGGTGGAGCGAACCCTCGCTGAGCTAAACGAAGATCCAGGGTTGATCATGGAGCTGGGTACGGGCACGGGCGCAATCGCAATAGCCCTGGCGCAAAGGTTCCCAGGTGCCCGCCTGATCGCAACCGACCTGGCCCCTGTTGCTTTGAGATTGGCTGAGCGTAACGCAGAAAGAATGAAGGAGCATATTCAATTCGTCATGGGCAATCTCTTTGGGTTTGAGTGTGCCTCAAGGCTTGAGGGAAAGCTGGATCTTTTGATCTCCAATCCTCCTTACATACCGACCGGTCTTCTTGCAAAGCTTCCACCAGAGGTTCGCAACTTCGACCCTCTCATATCTCTTGACGGCGGGTCCGATGGCTTCAGGATTGTAAAAAGGATCCTTGATGAAACGGAAAGGTTCCTTGCCCCTAAAGGACTTGCGGCCCTTGAGATAGACCCACTGCTTTCGGAGCCCCTTAAGCGCTACGCCGAAACCTCACCACTGCAGTTTAAGAGGGGGGTTGACAGTTACGGAAATCTGCGTTTCCTGTTCGTGAGGAGATAATGAAGATAGCGGTAGTATACAACAAGAACAAACCCAACGCTACTGAGATACTTGAGCGTCTCAAGAGATGGGCCAAGGATAACGGGCACGAACTTCTGATCTCTTCCCCTCTTGATGAGTCGGTGGATTTTCTTTTAGCCCTTGGCGGCGACGGCACTATGCTTCGGGCGGTTCGCGAGGCGGGTGAATTAGAAGCACCGATAATGGGTATAAACCTGGGCGGGCTTGGTTTCCTTACCGCGTTTCAGTCGGTAGATCTCAAACAGGCGCTGGACGACCTCTCTTGCAAGCGGGTACGGATAGAGGAACGGATGCTGCTTTGTGTAAAGTGTAAGAACGAGGAGTTCTTCGCGCTCAACGATGCAACCTTCAACGTGGGTTCGGAGGCGCGCGTGATCGAGCTTTCCACCTACTTAAACGGTGAGTTTTTAACGCGCTTCACCGGCGACGGTTTGATCGTCTCCACGCCTACCGGTTCCACCGCCTACTCGCTTGCCGCGGGCGGGCCTATACTTGATCCAAGGCTTGAGGCGATTATCCTCACCCCTATCTGTCCGCACGCCCTATCGGCAAGACCCATGCTGGTCCCGCCCAACTACACGGTAACGGTAGAGGTAGGCTCCAAGAATCCTCCGGTGACCCTCACAACCGACGGTCAGGAAAGACGCCAGTTGGAGACCGGAGAGAAGGTCACGTTCTCCAAGGCTAAACGTCACGCCCGGATCATAATGCCCCAAGATGTTTCGTTCTTCCAGATCCTTCGTCACAAGATGCGCTGGGGAGGCCGGCCTGATGCTTGAACGGTTGTGTGTGCGTAACTTCGCCCTGATCGACGAGCTGGAGCTTAACCTCTCCCCGGGTTTAAATATCCTGACCGGAGAGACGGGAACGGGTAAATCGATTCTTCTCGGCGCGCTCTCGGTAGTGCTGGGCGAGCGCATCACCGAAGATCTTTTCCGCACCGACGGCGTGCCACTCGAAGTAGAAGCATGCCTCCACGCCAAGAATCTTAAACTGCCAGGATGGATTGAGGCGGAAGATGATCTCCTCTTGATCTGGCGTAAAGCGAAGTGCGGAAAGCGACCGCAAAACTTCGTCAACGATCGGCAAATTACCCAAACCGCTCTCGCAGAACTCGGAGACGGTCTGGTAGATATCCACGGCCAGCATCAGCACCAGTTACTCTTAAAAACATCCACACATAGCGAGTTCCTGGACGCCTACGGCGGATTGAAAAACTTAAAGACAAGCTATTCTTTCAAATTCAACGATTACTACAGAACGGTTAACACTATCAAAAAACTCAAACAAGACCTCGAAAGACGCACAGAGCAGCGCGATTTCCTTGCCTTCCAGCTTTCAGAAATTGAAAAGCTCGACCCAAAACCGGGTGAGGTGACAGAACTCAAGAAAGAACAGGAGCTTCTGGCCTCTGCCGAACGCAGGGCCGAGATGGCAGGCCGGTTGATTGAGCTGATCTCCGAGCAGGAAGCATCGATCCTTGAAGGACTGGCACTTGCCACACAGATGCTTAAGGATCTGGCTGCGCTGGACCCTTCACTTCAGGAAGCCTTGAAAACACTGGAAGATGGGGGAATCGCTGCAGACGAAGTATGGCGAATCCTGGTACGATACCGCTCCTCAATCGAGTACTCGCCACAGCGCCTCGAGGAGATAAACGAGCGTCTGTTTGCCTTCGAGAAACTGTGCCGCAAGCATAACGTGGATGATGAGGGGCTTATTAAATTGACGAGCGAACTGAAGACCAAGCTTTCCTCCATCGAGCTGGATGCCGAGGAGATAATAAAACTTGAGAAAGCCGAAGACGAACTCCGGAAGAAACTTCTCCATCTCGCACGCACGCTCTCGGAAGCACGCAGAAGAACCAAGGAAAGCTTCGAACAAGCAGTGGAAGCTAATCTGGAAACACTGGCTATGCCAAAGGCACGCTTGGTTGTTGAATTCTTAAAAACAGAAGACCCCGATGGCCTGTACGAGAAGAACGGTATTCGATACCGTCTCACTGAAAACGGTCTCGAAGATACGCAGTTTCTCTTCTCCGCCAACCCGGGTGAGGCACCGAAGCCTTTGACACGGATAGCCTCGGGCGGTGAGCTTTCACGTATCATGCTTGCACTCAAAACCGTGCTTGTGGATTCAGACCAGGTGCCGGTGCTGATATTCGACGAAATTGATGTTGGTATCGGCGGAAGCACCGCAGAAACGGTAGGCAAACGCCTCAAGGAGCTTGCCAGAAAGAAGCAAATCCTTCTCGTAACCCACCTTCCCCAAATCGCACGCTATGCAGACCGCCACTTCCGGGTAACCAAAGAGGTCAAGAAAGGAAGAACCATCACCCGCATCAAAGCGTTGAACAAGAAAGGGCGTGTGGAGGAGCTTGCACGTATGCTTGGCGGAGAGGAGATTACCGATACCGTGCTCGCACACGCAAGGGAACTCCTCCAAGACACCGAATGATCCGTAACACCCATAACACCCGTAACACCCGTACCCATAACACACCCCGTAACACACCCACTGACACCCTCCCGGATGCAGCGCCACAGGCGGTTAAAAACCCATGGCGATTCTGGACTATCCCCAATATCCTTTCCATTATTCGACTCGCTATGCTTGCGCCAACGGTCTGGGCGCTGGTTACCCGACATAACCTTTTGGCCTTCATCCTGTTCGTGGCATCTTCCGTCACCGACACCCTGGACGGCTGGGTTGCCCGCCGCCTCAAACAAGAAAGCGAGTGGGGCAAGATACTCGATCCCATCGCGGACAAGCTCACCCTGAACACCCTTGCCATGATAATGGCATTCCAGGGACGCATACCCCTATTTCTCGCTCTCATAGTACTGGTAAGGGATGCAATTATTCTGGGAGGCGGTCTTGTGCTCTTGACCTCAAGAACCTTCGTGCCTCAATCCAACTGGCCGGGCAAGGTTACCGGCTTTGCGTTCTTTGCCATGCTCTGCGCCGGCCTGCTTGACGCACGCTGGCTTCTTCGTGGATTCCTTGTCCCGCTGGTCACCGTCCTGGTGTTCATAACCGTTGTCGTATATACCCACACTTTTTTTCAACGCCTGAATCAGAAGTCCAAGGAGGAATAAGTATGCTGATACTTGTCGTAAGCGATCTACATGGCCATTCTGCAGAGCCTTTAGTAGGGATTGAAGGTGTGGATCTTCTGTTGATGCTTGGAGATGTAACAACGGGTGCCGGTCTTGAAAAAACCAAGGAGCGGATTGGGACCCTGCGAGGAGCCTATCCCGCACTTTATGTGATCCCCGGGAACTGGGAACGACCCCAATCCTCGGAATGGCTGAAAGAAGAAGAGATAAGCCTTGATGGAGAAGCAGTGCGATTTGACGGACTCCTTCTCTTCGGTCTGGGCGGCTCGATACCTACACCGTTCAACACACCGAACGAGTATACTGAGGAAGAATTGCAAGAAAAGCTTAACTCCTGTCCTGAACCTGGGAATGGTGAACGGCTGGTGATCTGCTCGCACAATCCCCCATACGGGGCCTGCGACAAGGTGTTTTTAGGCAAGCACGTGGGATCGAAGGCGCTGAGGACTTTTATAGACCAACGTAAACCTGACCTGGTACTCTGCGGACACATCCATGAGGCGCGTGGGATCGAGCAACTGGGATCAACCATCGTTCTTAACACAGGCACCGCCCCAAAGCACTACGCGCTGATCAACATAGCAGAAGAGATCTCGATACAACTTAACTGAGTAATAAAAAAACAATCTGAGGATTGGCGTCGTGTTAACTGCGATCTTTTGCCTGCGGGGCAAAAGGAGCACTATTTATTCCGACAACGGATAAAGAAGGCTACCGACCGGTCGTAGGTTCACTCATCTTCCAGGGTAAAATAACAAGCCGGCAGCTCTTCCTGCGAACGATGGTAAGCTATGCACTCGCAGCATTTCCTCTTGCGCGAGCACGGTTCGTAGGTGCAGCTGCACTCGATCTGAGAATCGCATTCGTTCATCTTCTCCTTCCTTTGTGATTCAATCCTATCCTAAAGTGGTACGCTGTCAAGCCTTGAAACCGAATAAAGCCTGCTTATACTCTGGGAAAACCCTGGAGGTCTGATGCACGTTCTTTGTTTGTTGAGCGTTTTTCTCCTGCAGGCGGTTGAACTTGACACCGAGCCGGCGTGGGAATCGAATGACAACGACTACTCCACCGGCGGCGTCCTTGCAGACATAGATTCAGACGGCGATCTTGACCTGGTTACCGGCAACGGCAACGACATGGCCCGAAATCCCAACAGGGTCTATTATAATAAGGGAGGTGAGCTTGAGGAGATCGCTTCGTGGAGTTCAGCGGACACAGCCTGCAACGGCCACGTCAGTCTGGGAGATATGGATTCAGACGGCGATCTTGATCTGGCCGTGGCCGGGTTCGCTCATCAAGGCGATTGGCAGTCCGATCCTTCGCGCGTCTATAGTAACGACGCAGGCATCTTCACCTCAAGTCCGATCTGGCTCGGCGACGACACTTTGCAGGCGTTTTCATGCGACTGGGGCGATGCGGACGCAGACGGCGATCTTGACCTGGCAATTGCCCCAGGCAACGAGTATATACCCAAGCGTCAGGAGGTGGTGATATTCGAGAACGTTGACGGCGTGCTATCAGCAGAGCCGATGTGGGAGTCGGATGATGCAGACTTCAACATGGACGTGTGTTGGGTTGACGTAGATGGTGACGGCGATCTTGATCTGGCCGTAGGCGGTTTCGAGACGAACCGTATATACTTCACCGAAGAAGGCATCCTTAATACAGAGGCTGGATGGGTCTCTGCCGATGCCCATCACACAGTTCAGATTGCGTTTGGTGATTTTGACTCAGACGGTGACATGGACATGGCCACCGCAGACAATAACCAGATGGGGGACGACGAAAGCCGGGTGCGGATATACCTGAATCACGAAGGTGCACTGGATACCTTGCCTTTCTGGGAGTCAAAGTTGTGGACGTATCAATCCTGCGTGGCGTGGGGCGACGTGGACGCAGATGGAGACCTCGATCTTGCTGCAGGCGGCTGGTGGGAACCGGTAACGGTATATGAAAACAACGACGACTCATTCGATCCTATGCCGACCTGGTCATGGAGTCCTTCCAATCCGTGGAACCTTGTTTGCGAACAGGTAATCTGGGGCGAGGTTGACAACGACAACTGGAAGGAAACCACCGAGAACTTCGGGACTATATCTGCAGGTCATGCAATCTACCCCTCCCATTTCCCGGCGTTGGATGTAGTTGAGGTTAAGATCGATGAATCACCTGCGTCACCGGGAGAATTTCTCTGGAACCCGGCAGACGGTTGGATTCAGATAAACCGAGAAGGTTCGGTAGAGGTAACCTACCGCTACTCAAAGTACCCCGACCTTCTGGTAACCAACTGGGTAGATGTTAAGGGAAACCTCCTCTTCCTTAACCAGGCTGAGGATACAAACGCGGTTGCCGAACGTATTGCCGAAGAGCTGCCAGTTCGACTTGAGAAAACAGTACTGATCCGAAGGGAACCCATCAGGCTTATATCTTCCACTCCCCAAAGGATAGAAGAAATCTCCCTATACGACGCGGCAGGCAAACGCCTTGCCGGTTTTGCCCCGGGTGATTGTCAAGTATACACTGAATTGCCTTTCGAAACCTTAGGACTTCCTCGCGGGGTGTATTTCCTCCACGTCCTGATCAGGCAGAAACCAATCACCCTACGCTTCCAGATTATCTGATCATCAACAGGAGGCTGCCGGAAAACAGCCTCATAAATCTCTATCCGCTAATTAGGGTGTCAGCATGGCAACCCTAAGGCTGCATCAAAGCGGTCTTGGTTATACGCTGGGCCTTGGAGAACCCCTCGGAACCATCATTACGCCGCGCACGCCAGTCAAGGGTGTAGAT
>DAOVCF010000070.1 GCA_030670165.1 Candidatus Stahliibacteriota bacterium
TTCCGGGAGGCAGGGGGTCTGTGGGAGAAGTTCAAGGCCGAGGACTTCGCCACCCTGGAAGCCTTCAAGCGCCGGCCCAAGGAGGTCTGGGAATGGTATCGGTTTCGTCGCAATCTTGCCCGCAAGGCTGAACCCAATCCCGCCCATTACGCCGTGGCCAAACTTGAAACCCTTCACGACGACTTTATGGTCGCTACCCAGAACATAGACAACCTTCACCAGAGAGCGGGCGCAAAGAAGGTGCTTGAGCTGCACGGCAACATCATGCGCTCCTACTGCCTTAAATGCGGTCACAAGGTGGATGAATCCGAGCACGAGCTTGAAGGCGAAGTTCCCACCTGTCCCAAAGGGGACTGCGGCGGCGTGATGAGACCCGATGTTGTGTGGTTTGGTGAGTTCCTCGATCCCAAAGTGCTTGAACAGTCCTTCAAGTTCGCCTCGGAGTGCGACTGCTGCATCGTTATCGGCACCTCCGGGCTGGTCTATCCTGCGGCCCAGATACCTGTGCTGGCCAGGCGCAACGATGCAACAATCATCGATGTAAATCCTGAGCCATCCGCTATTACCCCTATCGCAGATTACTTTCTTCAAGGCAAGGCCGGCGAGATAATGCCGTTACTGGTTGAAGGGAATTAGTCCGCAGATGACGCAGATTACGCAGAAAAAAGAGATTGTAAAATGAGCTACACCTACGGCCCGGTGCCCTCAAGAAGGCTGGGATTGTCGCTGGGCGTTGATGTCTTACCTTACAAAACCTGCAGTTTTGACTGCGTCTACTGTCAGCTGGGACGAACATCGAATCTTGCCATTGAACGAAAGTCATTCTTTCCCAGGGAAGGAATTCTCGCCGAAGTCGTTAAAGTAGCTGCCCAGACGAATCCAGCCTACGTAACCTTTTCCGGTTCGGGAGAGCCTACCTTAAATTCCGATATAGGTTGGCTTATTCGCCGGTTCAAGGAGAAGATTAACTGCAAGGTCGCGGTGCTTACCAACTCGTCCCTGCTGTGGATGCCTGAGGTCCGGGAGGAGATAAAGCCTGCCGACCTGGTGGTTCCCTCGCTCGATGCGGCCACGGAAGAGGTATGGAAAAAGCTCAACCGCCCTCATACCGATCTTGATTTCAGTAAGATCATAGAAGGGCTGATAGACTTTTCCAATGAATATGCAGGCCAGCTCTGGGTCGAGATACTGCTTGTTAAGGGAATGAACGACCCTGCCGAGCACGTTAAGGCCCTGAACCGGATACTTGCCCGTATGCGGTTTGACAAGGTTCAGCTAAACACGGTGGTCAGGCCGCCTTCCGAGGAATCCGCGCTCGCGCTTTCGTATGAGGAGCTTCGAGCAATCTCTAAGGAACTACCCGTAAGTACCGAGATCATAGTACCTTACCGCAAGAAGGGAAAGCAGGTATCAGCACACGGCGATCGTGAGCGCATCCTTGCCGCAATCGCCCGCCGGCCCATGACCGTAAAACACATCGAACAGAGCCTGGGCATACCTCCAGAACGTGCTAAACCGGCCTTAGAGGCCATTATCGCCGAAGGCAAGGCAAAACTGTCTATCCATGAGGGAGAGGAATTCTACGAGGCCATGCGGTGATTTCTGCCGTTTTACTTGACAACCCCCTTTGTTTAAGTATTATCGTAACTTAATCCGTAAAGGAGGAGTGATGTTAGGCGTTTTGATGTTTCTCTTGGTTCAAACCGAAGCAGATACCGTCTACAACCTGCGCGATTTCCGCCTGCCTGACGCGGGGGCGATGAAGCTTTATACTGATTTAAATCTAGTGATCAGGGACAACGTTGACTATTCTTCCAGGATCTACAAAGAATGGGAAGATAGAGACAGTTACCGCGGTGGTACAGGTAGGGTTACATTTTTGTATGACCGATGGGGAGAAAAAAGAGAGTTGAATCTTGATGTATCTTTCTCCGGGCATCTTCGATCAACGCCCGGATATTACGAAGCGCATAGTTTGGACTCTCTTTTTGATACAACTTGGGTTTCGGAGGATAGTGAAATTGCAGGATACGGAAAAGTAGGGTTATTGGAAGACTGGAGATATTATCTTTGGAGAACACCTGTTTTTATAGGTATGGCGAGTGATATTGAAGGAGAGTATTCTACGGGTAACAGGTTTTCTACCTATGATATCGATGAAGCCAGCACCCACAATGAATATGAAAGTTATGGACATTGTTTGGAAGAATTCATTGAATTCGGCCCACAACTAGGGATCGGCCGACTTCGTCAGCTCGAATATCCCTCACGTGCATTGGTTGCGAACGAGATAGTTAGCGAGATGGGTTTTGATTCGGATGCAGAATTAGTTAACGAACTTGCACAGCTCTTCGCTGATCGATGGAGGTATCCAATTAAATATTGGAAGCCTGATTGGGAATTTTACGAAGACATGGAGGAGATTCTTTTAGAGCATGGAATTGAACCTGAAGAGATGCGTATTCGTTCTTGGATGCGTATTATTGACGCATCATCAATTTGGGAATATGGACGACCGTATGGGATTCGTTTGACCCTCAGACCAACTTTCAGGCATTTTTATTATTCTTACGAACACCATTATAATAGTGTCCTTGATTTCCCGGATACCCTTTACATTCATCTAACTGAAGAAGACGAATGGCGTGAAAGCTACGGTTTCTTCTTTCCAGTTGCGGATGTCTCACTCGAAGGGGGCTATCCTATCAATAACTGGATGCACCTTCAAGGTGAATTGGAATTTCGAAGTGATTCGATGTATGGATTTTCAAGAAGGATTGAAAATGAATATACCCAATATAACAACGGTATGGAAGTATGGAGTTATGAAGATACTACAACGATCTGGGATTTTAATATAAGCGACTACTCCTTTAGGTATTCAATTCTGACAACTTTTTATGTTATTTACACGATGTCAATCAAGCTCGAACTTTACGGTTACTACGGTATCTTCAATAATCCTGAAATAGAGCTCAATAGAAGACGGTGGGGTAACGGTATTACGTTAGGTGCAGAGTATACCTATCGCGATAAACTTACTTTTGCATGTAGCGGTGGTTTCGAGGTGTCCAATTACGTTTCCACGATTGCAGGCATTCCGGGTTACAAACACTTTGGATTAGCCCCAGAGGCAAATATTAGGGTTGGATACCGTATATTTTAGGCCAGTTATAACCCCACTCCGCGTCAAAGAACCCGGCCTTTATGACCCCGCCCCAGCCTTTGTCCGAGACTTCCTTTGACCAGATAAGGTAGTCAGGGATGCCTGCGCCCGAGTAGAGGGTGGAGAAGTAGCCGGAGAGCTTTAAGCCATCGGAGCCGATGCCCTCGCGAACCAGAACCTTTTTGTCATGGTTCAACGGGTTGCGGTAGACAAACAGGGACGCGGTTGCTTCAGGAGGAAGGATTTCATCTGCGAACACGAATCGTCCGTCCTCAATCCTTATCGGCAGATTCTTTTCGATTCGTGCGGTGATCACGTTCTGCTCCGCGTTGCCGTAAAGGATAAGGTTGTAGCTGTTAATCATCTCGCCGGTCACCGCGGTATCAGGAACGATCCTTACAGTTCCGTTTGCCACTACCCACCATCGCTGGGCTTCGCCTGCAGCCCTGTGTAGTAGTTTTGCTGTGGTCTCCGAATCACTCCGAGTTCCATAGACCAGGATGAAAGGCCCGTAGTACGCACCCTTGATCGGCGGATGGGGGAGGGGGTAGGAGTCAGATTTGGCCCGCTGCCAGCCGTTTTTCCCGATCTCGAAGGCAATCGAATCAACATTGGGGGTAACCGATAGGGTCGCGTCGTCTATCTGGACGTTGAAGGTCTTCCCGATCATATCGTCTTCCAACTTGAGGGAAAAACGGTTCATATTGGTGGTTTTGATTTTGAAATCGCTATCCTCCTGCCAGCCTTCGATAATCGCGTCATTCATCCTGTTCTCAATTGTCTGTATCTCGAGCCAATAGGCACCGTTTTCCTGAGTAATATCTGCACTGCGATAGTAAACGTGTTCTGGGTAGGGATTACGCACCTGCTCCTGCATGAACTCCATCATGCGAGGCCAGTTCACGCAGGCTACGCCCGAATCAGACCACCAGTGGCCTTTCTCCGGCACCTCCTCGTAGCAATAGTTGAATCCCAGTTGAGCGAGACGCTTTGCATAAAGCCTTGCCTGGAACGCGGGCACGTTGTCGTCCGCGCCGCCCTGAAGGATGTAGATAGGCAGGTTGGATGCGTTTTCCACCCGGGCAAGCTGGTTGTCGGTGCGCAGGGCCTGATTGCGTATCTTAAGCTGCCAGGGCTCGGCGTAGATTGCCGACTTCTGCCATGTCCAGGGAACGTAAAGTTCGTGGTTTGTCCAACCCGCGCCAGGGGATGCCGAGGCAAAGAGATCGGGATGCGTAAGCCCAACGTGCCAGACCCCGTGCCCGCCCATCGAATGACCGGTAAGGTGGATTCGATCTTCGTCGATCGGATAGCGCTCCTTAACCTTATCCAACACCTCAAGCGCGTCCAGGCGTCCCCAGTCCTGCCAGTCGAACCCGAACCGGCGGCGGTTGGTGGGCGAGACCACGAAAGCCCAGTCATTCTGCGTATAGGCCCGCACAAGGCCGATGGCTTCGACCCCTGCGCCGTGCAGGGAGAAAATCAATGGGTATTCTTTTGAAGGGTCGTAATTTTCCGGCGGCATTATCCCATAGTACTGCACCGAGTTATCTATTGTGGATACGAAGGTCTCCTTCCGCGATTCCTCCGGTCTGCGGCAGCGCAGCTTGAGGGTTGCCTCGGTTCGACCGTTTTTCCAGACTACTGCCACGGGCAGCATCAGGGTATCTCCTGGGACGGAGTCAGGGAGCAGGGCGTCAAGCGCAAACTCGAATGGGGCCTTGTAGAAATTCATGGGTGCGATAGGGGGGAGGTCGAAAGTGTCGACAGCAAACTTTCCTCCTCCTACTATTAGTTGTGCGTTACGGGTGTTACGGGTGTTACGGGGCCAATCCTCGGTGGTGTTGGATAAAGGTATCGCGGCAAGGAACGGGCCTGTGGAATCTGCATAGAGAAGATCAGGCAGGGTGGCGTCATTGGCGATCAATCTGACATCATCCTCCACCGGAACGAGCTTGAAGTATACCCTGTCATCGCCTGCGCCGCCTAAGCGAACCCAGATGCGGTTTATGCCTTCTTCGAGCACTACCGGCACCTGGACGTAGCCGTGGCCGTAGATGTCGCCAGCATAGCTTTGTTTGTTTATTGAAAATCCACAGCGTTTGGCTATGGCCAGGGCGCGTGAACGCTCCGGCATCTCGATCTCCGCACAGGCATAGCCTGAGTTAAAAAGAGCTGAGATTCCGTAAAAATCCTGCAGGGTATCCCACTTCACGTTTGGATAGTTAGTGGTTAGCCATCCGGTGGAATCTACCTCAACCTTCTCCCATTCTACCCATCCGCCGGTAGCTAATACGGAAAACAAGCTGTCGCCCTCTTTGGGAACGTAGGCGGTGTCATCGGGCAGGTTGCGCCAGCTTCCCTCGCGCACGCCGGATAAAAAAGGTCCGCACACCAGATATTCCTGCGGGAATATGGTATCCTGGATCGAGGGCAGTAAGCTAAGCAAGCTCAAGATCAAGAACATTCATGCCTCCTTGGAGTTTTATTTGGGTGATGCTAAGCACCAGGGAAGAAAAGTCAAGGGATTGATTTTGGAATCACTTGCTGTAGGAACTTTCCTGTCGAAAGTTTGGGGGTGCGGGTTCTGCGATCTTTTTAGCCGAAGGGTAAAAAGGAGCATTAAGAGTTGTAGGGACCGACTTTCAAGTCGGCCCGATTGATTAAATCACGGGCTGACCTGACGCGCAACGGACGCCCTAGCGTTAACGTCAGCCCCTACGACCTTGTTTTTCTTACATCTTTTGAGCTAGGGGCTATCATTCGACTTCTAGCTTTGGCATATAAATCATCTAGGGGCATTCCCTTTGCGATTTTTAGGACTTTATTCTCGTATTCTTTGCATTTTTCACCAACTACACGTTTAGCCCAAGTGACTAGCCTTAAGAAATCCTCTACGCTTCTTTTAGGAACAACGATGTGTTTCATAGAGCTTGTGATTATGCCTACAACTTTGCGTTCCGCGCTATTCGTAGGGGAAAGCTGGATATCAACCCTGACTTGCTCAAATGGGTTGACGGAATGTGCGATGTGTTTGTCCCTTAAGTCCTTGTGGTAATTATGGAATTCAATAGCACTTTCATTGAGGGAGTAAATAGTATCAGGGTCTAATCCATAACGTTTGCCGGTAGCAAAACACCTGATATAACTAATCAATGCTGCGCTCCAAAGACTTTGTATAAGAACCCAATCTTTATCTTTGGTTTCCAACAGATCAATTAGGCGTTTCAAAGTTTCGGTAACAAAGTCTAAATCCTGAAATATTGCCGCTAGATCAGCAAGAGTTTTAGCTTCTTCAAAATCTACTTGCGCCCCGTAGAAAGGTTCTTGTTGCACATATACCTCCGAAAAAGGATTATAGGGGGAATTGTTATTAGTGTCAAACCAGAGAAAAAGGAAAGCGCCCTTGCGGGCGTTTTCACAATTTCAGATTAGGAGTTAGGCACTCCATCCTTAAAAACCCCCAATTTGCCCCAATTTTGTCCAACTTTTGTCTATCTTTTGTCCACCTTTTGACCATCTTTTGTCTATCTTTTGACCAGCTTTTTTTACCCCAAACTTTGGCCAGCTTTCCGTAAAGGAAAAGCGCCCTTGCGGGCGCTTTTTTCAAAAAGGAGGTTAGGGAATGGAGGCGGCGGGAATCGAACCCGCGTCCGAGATGGTCAACGGTCGAGGACTACATGGTTAGTCACAGATTTAAATCTCGTTCCTTCGCTGCCCTGTGACCGGCCACTGGGGAACCAGCCATCTGGTAATCCACCTTCAGCCGATGGCATTCTGAAAAGCTTCACCCGTCCTGAATATCCGCCGGAACCAGGCCGAACGGGTCAAACCTGGAACCGACGCGGTCGCTAATTAAGCGGCCAGTGCGTGACTGTAATCAGCAGTTATTTGTCCCCTCGCAGGATTTACAAGGTCACGAGGGACCCTTGCCATGCCCTCTTCCGCATCTACACCCCGTCGAAGCCGTTCGCCCCCAATGACACCCTAAAAGGTTGCTACACAACCTTTCAGGGAACCCGAAGAATTACCCCAAGCGATTACTTCGTACTCGCTCGGGGACCCCGATAGGATACCCCACAAGCCTGCTACGCGGCCTTGCGGGGACCCCGGAAAGGGGATGGATGCGTCAGATAACACGATCCACACTTTCCATAGAGCTATGTTTATTATAGCGACGATAGAAGCGTAGTCAAGTCCTATTTTAAAGAAAATTTCCTAATCCGCGGTTCATAACCCAATCATCGTCCCGCCCTGCTCACGTATAACCTCGCTTTCACCCGCCTTCAAGCGGGTCTTGGAAATCAAGCGCCCTTCCGTCTCCTCAGGCTTTATGTATCGGTTGAGCAGGACGTTTACGTCCGCTTTCTTATCCATCCTGTGCGATTCCGAGGTAAAAACCACACGTTTTCTACTCGTTTTGATTGAGTAATAGGGCAGCTCTCGCATGGCCAGATCGTAGGTGATCGTGCATGAAGGAAGGGTCAATCTTCCAGAGTGGGGGAGAGTGATGGTTGTCTTATCCTTGAGGACAGAACCGATCTCACCGATCTCAAACCGACTCTTCAGCGAATCAAGCCCGGAAAGGTCGCCTGCCTTATCTGAAAGGCACAGAACCCAATCAATCCTTCGGATACCCTTTGAGGCAAGATAATCGGTAACACTCGGTTCGGCCTTCGAACCGGGGTTGAGAAGTATGGTTCGACCGTTTGAGCGAAGCACGGCCACGTTGCCGTAGTATGTATCCAAGAGGGTAAGCTCCGGCCTTCTGGGTTTCACAGCCCAGGGCCAGATCGCAAGGTTTGTGCCGATTAGAAGTATTCCAAGCGCGTAGACGAACCGCTTTGGCCGTGTTCGTTCCGTATGCAGGATAAGGACGGCAACAAAGATTCCGATTACCAATCCGATCGGCCAAATGCCTGAAGGAATCAGGCTTCCAGGAAGAAGTTGAAGCAGTTTCTCAACTAACCACGCCAGGCCGAAAACCACAAATCCAAGTATCTGTCCCAGGGGAAGCCAGATCAGGCTTAAAAGCAGAGCTACTAATCCAAGTGGCAGGATCAAGGAAACAAGCGGGATTACCGGCAGGTTGGCAAGGAGGGGGCCGAACGTTATCCGGTGAAAGTTCGCGGCAAGAAACGGCATGGTAAAGAGTGTGGCTGAGATAGAAAGTGCAAGCGGAAGGATAATCCATTTTACCAGCCAGGAGGGGATTTTACCCTTGATCCTTTTGCGTGTAAGCATCTCTCTGGTTCCGGCCGCAGCCAGGATGATCCCGAACGCCGCGGCAAATGAGAGCTGGAAACCGATGGATAGGATATCTACCGGTCGAACCAGAAGCAACACCAGCGCGGCGACAGCTAAGCTATTGAGAGGCAAGACCTTGCGCTGGAATGCAAATCCGGTGGCCACTGTCAGACTCATAACAGACGCACGTATGATGGATGCTCTTGGTCCTACGAGCGCGATGTAGAAACAGAGCAGAATGGCAAGTACCGGAGGAATCATCCACCGCGGGACGTGGAAGAATCGGAATAGCAAAAATAGAAATGCCACCAAAATCCCCACGTGCAGGCCGGAGACCGCAAGAAGGTGCAGGGTGCCGGTGCGGCGCATGTCCGCGTAAAGCTCTTCCGAAACCTCGCCGCGTTCACCTAAAAGGATGGCGGTGTAAAGCGATGCCTCCTCGCCGAATAGCTCCCTGTTGCGTCGGATCAAACTTTTCCTTGTCTTATTCAACCATGCCCTCATGCCTTTGGGCGGCGATGTCACCTGCACGTGATCGGCGGATATACGGCCTATCACACCCTTACGTTTAAGCCTTTGGTTGCGATTTGGCACCCCTGGATTGTGCGGGAAAGCAAGTGCAAGAAGCCGACCCTGAATATTAAAAGAAGTTCCAAGCTCCTCATCTTGAGTAAGATACACCAACACCTTGCGTCCTCTAAGACCGGCAGGCGAGTCTATCGTTAAGATCGAGTACTCCCCGGTCTTGCCTCTTAGTTTCGCATCGATCTCAAGATTCATACCGTAGATCTCGCCGGGCAACGAAGAAGGCAGGGACAGATGTCCATAGGAGACCGCAAGCAGGAACAGGATAAGGTAGAGGAATCTTTCGGATACAAGGATCACCAGTATGATGCTCAATGCTGCAAGAATCAAGGCAATCCACCACACCCGTAACACCCCTAAC
>DAOVCF010000168.1 GCA_030670165.1 Candidatus Stahliibacteriota bacterium
CAACTCCTCCATCGCCATGTAGAGGTTGCCTGCTGTTGCAAGTTGGTCTGCGCCTTCTAAAGCCAGGCTGTAGTAGCTTATTGCACCTTGAAGAGTCCCATTCATTTCGTATAAATCGAAAATCGTTAAAAAGAGGTTAAATTGTTTTTCAACTGCATCCGTCTCTGTTATACTTCCCTCCCAGTAGTGCTGAGATGCATCGCTACCATACGCAGAGATTCTCCCCTTCTCGATAACCTGAAGAACAGGTTGACTAGATCGCACAAATTGTACCCTGCTCGTCAGACCAACGACCTCGAAAAATCGCCCCTTCACAAGATTGTATATATCTCCTGACTTTTTGGCTATTCCTGACGCCTTGTTTCTAAATTCCTCTTCGGTAATGGATGGATTATTTAACTCTGCTTTAATCGATCTGCCTGTCAGAGTAAAGGCAATGCCTTCTTTCGGAAAAGTCTTTGTTTCGTTACGATGCCAAAGTGGTGGCTCAATCAACCACTCTATGAGAAACTTCTTCTCTCTTGAAATCAGCCTCTCCCCTTACTTCGTTCCAGTAGACGAAAAGATGAAGGTATGCACCTCGTTACCGACTGGAACCTTGATTATCAATTTGCCCGAACACTTCTTGAACCTTACCATAACAGTTCCTGCTACGTATTCTCCTGGGAAAAGCGTAGTACGTCCTAATAATCCTTGTTCCAGTGCAGCATTGATTTGTGCATTTTGTTGTTGAGTTCGTTCTGCTGCCGCTACATTCCGTGCTGTTGCTTCTGATTCTTTGCCTGCGTCGTAGGTTTCTGTCGTTGTATGACCATAAATAGTTCCGCCTGAACCCGATACATATCCACTTGTAGAGGAAGTAAATTTAGCGGCTTCTGTTGCTTCTATGGCTCCTGAAAGTGCTTGTGCAGCTAATGCCCAATTCTGTCGCCTCCGCACTTTCCTTAGGTATCCTTCTGCTGTATGGACTTTAAGGTATTTCTTTTGGAGTTGACTACCGAAACCATAAACTACAATGTTCTCAGGGATTACGTCCATCCTCTTTTGGGAGGAATTCTTGACATATACCCCAAGTGCAAGTTCACTCCAAAGACTGATAACAGCCCCATTGGGTATTTTGAAGCCACGAAGCAGTACGGTTGTTTCTTTTCCGCGAGAGATTGCTACTGGTGCTCCTTTAAGATAAATCACTTCAGTGCTATCGTTTGGCGTGGTGATTGGCTTCAGGTAATAGGAGTTTGCACACCCGGTCATCATCCCTATCAACGTCACCTCGACGAGTATCACGAGCAGACCTCGTTTCATTGCCGCTCCTTTCTTCTCGTTATTGTAGGCAGGGTATATCCTTATGTCAAGTGTAAAAGCAGGGGTAAAAGGTCTTGACTTTGGGGCAGGTTGGGCTAGACTTAGGCTTAAATATGTTGAAGGAGGCTCGATGGCTAAACGCGCCGCAGGCTTAAAGAGGTTCCGTGGCCCGTTCGTGCTGCACATGATGGATCTTTTGAGATCCATACGACGCTCCAGGCAACCGTTTGCATTGAAGGTAAGGTTTTCAAGTAAGGACGCGGCAGGGAAGATCTTCTTTGAGAAAGGCAAACTGGTGCACGCCGAGTTTCAAGACAAAACCGGTGAAGAGGCGTTTTCTGAAATCCTGGCAAGACGCGACGGGAACTACGAAACGATTCGAGGCCTGACCGCAGACGTGGTAAGCATCGAGCGCGACGTAGAAGCTTTGATCTCTGAGTTCGAAGCGCGTCTGGTGGAAAAACCGCAAGCTGAGCCTTCGGTCGCGAAAGAACCTGCCGAGCTACCATCCGGGAAGGACAAGGAAACCGCCAAGGACGCGAGAGAGGAGAGCAAACTCGTCGGGGAAGAAAAGGTCGCCGAGTGGTCTCCGCCACCACCACCGGATCGCGGGTTCCAGGAAGAGGCATGGATAAAGGACTGGGGCGAGAAGACACCGGGTTTCCGATCGGCACTTATCGTACGCCAGGACAGCGTTAAGATCATTGAAGTATCAGCCGAAGGAGCATCGGAGCAAATCGACACCCAGGCCATAGACGAGTTGTGCTCCTCCTCAGCCCGGCTCATCGGAAGCCACGACGCATCGGAATTGAAGGGGCTGCGCTTTGAAACAGAAGAACGTCTGTACTATGTCTCAGCATTAGGTAAGGGCTACTTCCTCCTGGTTTCCCTTGAGAGAACCGAGTTCGCTCTGCCCTTGATAGAGCGCCGCCTGAGCCAGCTCGCCCGAGCGCTAAACGATTCTCTGGAGCGGGCCTGATCCATCCGGGGGCGCATCCCCCACTACCCCCTGACCTGCGGCTACCGCCTAAAAAGACAGCGAAAGGGTCTAGAAGCTTAAGAGGATTCCTGCGCAGACCGCAAACCCCTCACCTGCCGGATAAAGACCTATGCGAACAGGAGGGACTGCTCGATCGGCCCAGCCGAGTCTATGTGCGAGCGCTGCGCCCAGGAAGGCTCCGCCGACCCCGGCCGCAACAGGAAGCGCCGCGGCCAAAACCTCCACAGGCCGATCTACCAGATACGGATTATACTGCGTCGTGTCTTCTTCGGTCTGCGAGACTATGAGCAGCGAGACCCCGGCTGCAGCCAGGGTTCCGAGCTCGGCGCCTACCCACTTGGGCCAGAACGGGGTTTTTATCCCCATGGCAAGCCCTGAGACGTGAACTCCGAGGGCCGAGCCGAACGGCACGCCTGCGCCGTAGGCCAGGGCTAGGGCCGCGCGCTGCTTGGTGCGAAGCGGGTACTCCTCGGTTGTATCGGTAATCTCCGGCGCGGCGATCCATGCCAGCTCGCCGGCCAGGAATCCGGCTGCCGCGGCCCCCATAAGACCTACCGCCGCCTGCTCGACTACCTCGCCTGCGTTAGCCCTCGGAGCCGCACCCGCTATGAAAGAAACAAGCAGAATCACTGAAACAACGCTTCCCATTTCATCTCCTCCTTAAAGCTCCTTGTAGTAGATTCGGTGACGCTTGTATATCCTGCCGCCCAGCTTCTCATTCTCCGCTCTCATCCTGAGGTTATCCTCAAGCTCGTGGTGGCTGTCCAAGTGGGTCATCCCGGCCTGGCGTGCGCTGGCATACAAGGCGTTGGCCATCAGAACGTCCAGTCCCTTTCCGCGATGCTCGGTCTTTATTGCTCCCAGAAGCATGTCCAGCCGCTTGGAGCGGCGGCGTGCCGCAAGGATTTTGAATATCCCGAATGGAAACAGTCTGCCCCGCGCCTTCCTTATGCCCTCGGTCATGTCAGGGATACCCACTGCGAAGCCAAGCACCTCGTCGTTCAGCAAAACGACCTTCACAAACCGCGGGTCAAGCAGAGGTATATAGTCGGCGGCCACCTTTCCGATCTCTTCCTCGTTCAGAGGCGAGAACCCGTAGAGATTTTGGTAGGCTTCGTTTATGAGTCTAAAGATCGGTACGATGAACGGCTTGAGCTCGGCACGTTTTTTAAACTCCTTGAGCCTGTAATCCGTGCGGGAAAGGAGTCTTTGGGCGATCTTGGAATAGACCGGCGGCAAGGGGTTGCGAAGGTCAACAAGATAGGTGACCCAGTCGGTCTCCTTTTCGTACCCAGCCGCCTCCACGAGCTTTGGGGTATAGGGTGGATGCCCCCAGGTGGCGATAGAGGTACGATGCTCGTGCCCCTCGACAAGCATCCCCTCCGGATCGAGATCGGTAAAACCTAAAGGCCCAACGATGCGATTGCACCCTTTGGAACGCGCCCAATCCTCAGCAGCCGCAAGCAGAGCGGACGCCACCTCCTGGTCGTCTACGGAATCGAAGAACCCGAAACGCGCCTCGCGTTTGTTCTGAAACTTGTTCACCTTGTGGTTGATGAGCGCCATTATTCGCCCGACTACCTTACCGTCGCGCCAAGCAAGAAAGAGGACTCCTTCCGAGTAGCCCCATGCAGAGTTCTTTCCCGGATCGAAGAACTCCTTTTCGCTCTGATATATCGGATGAACCCACTGCGG
>DAOVCF010000106.1 GCA_030670165.1 Candidatus Stahliibacteriota bacterium
GGGTGGTGTTGGTGTCCGATCGTTCCTCGGCAACAGAGCAGCCCACCATCTCCCAGTCGCCGTTGTCTGCTAACTGCGCCCACTGGGTGCGTTCGCTCGTGAAATCGTGATATACTTCTTTCAGGGTTCCATCTGCGAGTGAGTTAAGGGTAGAGGTGAGTTTTCCCGAATACTTCCGTATGACTGCTACTTGGGCGGAATCGCCGATTGTCACCACAGTATCGCCCTTGAACTCCTGGTTGAAGTAGATAGCAAGGGTTTCGGACTCAAAGGTGGTGTTTAGCTTGATCCCGGTTACTATCCATAAGGTGTCAACCATGATCGAGTCTGCTTCCGGTATGATTAAATCGAGGGAGACCTCGGCTGCAGTCAGCCTTCCGGTCTCTTCTGCAACGATCTCCTCAATGGCTTCTTCTGCTGCCTGCTGATCAAATGGATTGCAGGCAAGGATTCCCAATAAAGGAAGTGCTAAAAGGTATCTACGCATTGCTTATCTTACGCGGATTTCAGGGATGGTCAACTACTACTTGTATCCGGGTACCGAAGCCAATTCAGACTGGAAGTAATCCTTGTCCTCTTTCTTTTCAATATCCTCAGCAGCCTTCTTGGCAAGTTCGATATAGGCATCACGTTCCGCATCGTTATCGGTCATTGAATAGGCACGAGCCAGTGCCTCGTAGGCGAACGCAAGGTCATAATCACCCATCCGGTGCTCTTCGCAGAACTCAAGTGTACGCTTGGCGTGAATAAGACAGGCTTGGGCTCTTTGCAGTACCCAGTTAACTCTTGACAGGAGATACTCGGCTCTGGCTAAGGACTGTTTGTACCTTAGATCATCTACTACATCCTGCAATTTGCTCCAGTGATAGGCTGAGGCATGAGCGGCGTGAAGCATTTCGTCTTCCTCGAATTTGTTTCTATCTTTCTTATCGTACAGCTCCCAGGTTCGATTAAACAGCTCAACCGCGAACTTTTTGTGTGCTTCGATGACGAAGTCTTTCTTTTCTTCGACCATGATTATCTCCTTGGTTGATGGACTGTAATTAGATAATAAGGAAGATTTGGAGCATGTCAAATTAAAAGTGAGTTACGTTAACGACCCCCTACAGGTTCTATACCACGATCTTTCCGTCGAATGTAGAAAGGAGTATCAATTCTCGTATCGTCCGCCCAGGTGTTTGGCCAGAAACCTCTCGGCAGAGGCAAAGAACTCAAGGCGGTTTTCTTCTTTCATGAAACCGTGTCCCTCGTCTTCAAACAGCATGTACTCGTAATTGATGCCTTTTTTCTTCATGGCCTGCACGATCTGATCGGACTCGGACTGTTTTACCCTTGGGTCGTTGGCTCCTTGTACAATGAGCACAGGGATGCGGATGCTGTCCACCCGGGACAGGGGAGAGCGTTCCCAAAGCATGGTCGAATCCTTGATCGGATGTCCTATCCTGCGATAAGACATCTCCTGCATGGGTTTCCAGTATGGAGGTACGGTTTCCAGGAATGTTATGAGGTTTGATGGGCCGAACTCGTCCACAGCACAGCAGAACAGGTCGGGAGTAAAAGTTGCTCCAACAAGCGCTGCGTATCCTCCGTAGGAGCCTCCGTAGATGGCGATCTTTTCAGGATCGACATAACCTTGTTCTATTGCCCAGCTTACCGCATCAACCAGGTCGAAATGCATCTTTCTGCCCCATTCCTTATTGCCGGCGTTCAGGAAGTCTTTGCCGTAACCGGTTGAGCCGCGGTAGTTTACCTTAAGGCAGATGTACCCCCGGTTAGCCAACCACTGTGCCTGGGGATCGTATCCCCAGTAGTCGCGAACCCAGGGGCCGCCGTGCACGTTCAGAACCATAGGAAGGCTGGTGCGCTCAACTCCCGGAGGAAAGGTGACATAGCCGTGGATGGTTAGTGAATCTCTTGAGGTAAAAGAGATAGGTTCCATTGGAGCCAGGGTGTAGTTGTTGAGTTCTGGTCGGTGGTCGAACAGATAAGTCGCTTCACCAGTTTCCAGATCGTAGAAGTAATAGCTAACCGGACCGTCATCCCTCATAAGGGAAACAATCCATTTATCAAAATCGGTGTTCCAATTGGCTATACCCACGTCACCTTCATCCAGAGCATAGAGATATTCGAAATCGTCCCGGTACTCTTCGGCGACCACTACTCTATCCCGGCGGTCACGCATCACGTTGTACCACAGGAGTTCTTCAGTGTCAGGATGGATCATTACTCCCCTCACATCGTAGGTAGGATCCTCGGCAAGAACCTCGGTGTTTCCTGTTTCTAGGTTAACCTTCACCAGCCGGGCCGCGTTGGCGTCACGGGAGTCCATGAGATAGATGTAATCGCCATCCTTACTGAACTGCAGCGGATATGAGGATCTATTATCCTCAAATCCCCAGGTGAGAAGGGTTCGCCATGGGGAGTCCTCGTCGTCACGCACCAGGAGGTCGAAGCCGCCATTTTGATTAATGGCCAAAGCCCCTCGCAGTTTGAAGTCCTCATCTGCTATCCAGCCGACTATGTTTCCGGGGTTTTCGGCAACTATTCGTATTTTACCGTTTCTTAGGTTTAGATGATAGACATCGAATACTTGTGAATTGCGTTTATTCATGGAGATCAAGAGCTCCTTGGGATGATCGGTATCCCAGGCCACTACCCTGGCTCGTACGTTCTCGAACGGGGTGTAGTCCTTTACCTTGCCGGTTCTGAGATCAACGCTGTAAAGCCGGTAGTTCTCGTTGCCTTCCTGATCCTGTACATAGAGCATGCGTTTGGAATCAGCACTCCATGTGTAAAAGATTATCCCCTGAGTGGTATCAAAAGTTACCTGACGATCGTCATCCTTACCAACGGTTTTTACCCATACGTTAAGTAGGCCATCAGCCGTCGCCAGATAGGAGATCATCTTTCCGTCGGGCGATATCTTAGGTGAGGCCTTTACCGGGTTCCCTAACAGCACATCGCGTGGGATGAGTTCAGGCAGTGGTTCGGCTACGAGCGGAATCCATGCAGTCAAAATTATCGCTATTGCCAGAAAGAGATTGATTTTCTTCACGATTTCTCCTTGGTTTTTGAGAATACTAGTCCATGGCAGGGCGTTGTCAACTCAAACGTAGGGTGAATTAATCTTGACAACCGAGAGAGCTATGGTATAATCCGCGCAATGAGCGCCGACGTTGACAATCCTGAAGTTACCTCGGAAGAGGCCAAGGAGTTCCTGCTTCCACAAAAGCCCAAGGGGGAGTCGGGCTGGAAGATATTCTCAAAAGGCATAATACTTGAAAACCCGGTTTTGATCCTCATGCTTGGATTGTGTCCGGTACTCGCCACCTCAACCACCGCGCGCGATGCCGCAGGCATGTCAGCTGCCGTGCTGTTCGTGCTCCTCATGTCGAACATCGTGGTTTCCCTGTTCCGCAAGATCATACCGAACGAGGTGCGCATCCCGGTTTTCATCGTCATCATCGCCACCTTCGTTACCATCGCCGACTACACCATGCAGGCCTATCAGCCCGGTCTTTACAAGGTTCTGGGCATTTTCGTTCCACTGATCGTGGTGAACTGTATCGTTTTGGGTCGTGCCGAGGGATTCGCCTATCACAACGGCGTGTGGCCCTCCATCCTTGACGCCCTGGGCAAGGCTATCGGTTTTGCCCTGGCTATCGTCATCATGGGCTCGATCCGTGAGATACTGAGCAAAGGAACCTGGTTTACTCTCAAGATCGCTCCAGAGGCGTTTCAGAAGAATGCGGTGCTTTTCTTCGGTTTGCCGCCGGGCGCGTTCCTGGTGATCGGCCTCTTAAAGGCTGGCATAAACAAGATTTTCAAGAGAGAGGGATAAGATGAGTCAGGGTCTTCTTGCTATCCTATTCGGCGCAATTTTCGTAAACAACATCCTGCTCATGCGTTTTCTGGGGCTTTGCCCGTTCTTCGGGGTATCCACTCGATTCTCAACCGCCATCGGCATGAGCAGTGCGGTACTTTTTGTCATGACCTTCGCCACCTGGATTACCTGGGGCATTTACCAGTTGGTGCTTGTCCCTGGCTCGGTGCTTCTTGGAGGCATACTTCCCCAGGGTCTTGTTTTCCTCAGGACGGTGAGCTTCATCCTGGTGATCGCGGCGCTGGTTCAGCTGGTTGAGATGTTTCTCAAAAAGACCGTGCCGGTACTTTATTCCGCTCTTGGAATCTACCTGCCCCTCATCACTACCAACTGCGCCATCCTGGGCGTGGCTTTCCTTGTTATCGACAACAAATTCGGTTTCCTTCAAGGCACCATCTTCGCCATCGGCACCGCGTTCGGTTTTGGCCTGGTCATGATCCTTTTTGCCGCGTTGCGTGAGCGGCTGGAACTTGCCCCTATCTCAAAATCCTTCCGTGGCTACCCCATAGCGTTCATTGCCGCTGCACTTGTTTCAATCGCATTCCTCGGCTTTACGAACATGTTCGGGATCTCTCCTTGATGGGAACGATAGTAGTTGTTGCCCTGGTCTCGTTGGGAGGGTTAGGGTTGATTCTCGCAGGGATACTTGTTTTTGCCCATCGTAAGCTTGGGGTTAAGCCGAATCCTTTGGAGGAAAGCATCCGTGCGATTCTTCCCGGTGCCAACTGCGGCGGATGCGGCTATCCGGGCTGTGACGCCTTTGCCGCGGCGGTAGCCAAGGGCGATGCCCCGCCTGACGCATGTCCGGTGGGCGGCCCATCGCTCGCCTCCAAGATCGGCCGGATAATGGGCGTAGAGGTCGGCGGTGGAGAGCCCAAGGTTGCGTTTCTCATGTGTCAGGGCGGCTCGGACATCGTGGCCCAGTCGGCAGACTACCAGGGTATCCGAACCTGCCGCGCCGCCAACCTTATCGCGGGCGGAACCAAGGCCTGTCCTTATGGATGTCTTGGATTCGGCGACTGCACCGAAGTCTGCCCGTTCGACGCGATCCACATGGGACCCAACGGCTTGCCAATCGTTGACCGCTCCAAATGCACCGGCTGCGGAATCTGCGTGCGAACCTGCCCCAAGAACGTGCTGAGGCTCATTCCGATCTCCAAGGAGGTTTTTCTTGCCTGCAACTCGTTTGATAAAGGCAAAGCGGTGAGAGAAGTCTGCAAGATTGGCTGCCACGCCTGTTCCATCTGCGTCAAGATGTGTCCTTACGGCGCTCTGGAGATGGTCTCGAACCTGCCAGTCATGGATCTTTCCAAGTGCACCGACTGCGGCATCTGCTACGCGAAATGCCCGGTTAAGGGCAGTTCGTACATTGACTTTGCTGCGCCTCGCCCCAAGGCGGAGATCGAACCTTCAAAATGCGAAGGCCTGCATAAGTGCGCGGAAGCGTGCAAGTTCAAGGCGATCGAGGGCGAGGAAGGTGAAATCCACAAGATTATTGAAGATAAGTGCGTTGGTTGCGGCGAGTGCGTAAAGGCCTGCCCTACCGGAGCTTGCACACAACCGGCAAAGGTAAAAGCCCTGGTTGCATAATACAATCACCCATTAAAAATGTGCTTGAATCCTGTCCGGTTAAGCAATTTCGCTGTCAAAAAAAGCTGGACAAAAGTTGGACAAAAGCTGGACAAAAGATGGACAAAGGCGCGACGGAGTCGCCATTTCAAATTTCAAATTTCAAAATGCAAATTGCAAAGTGAAGGAGTGGACGGTTGATAGCCGGGGTGAAAATATTGGACAGAAACGCGACTGCGTCGCAATTGCAAAAGTCAAAATGCAAATTGTAAATTTTAAATTGGAAGACAAGGGCAGGGAGCACAGATTTGAAGATTGCTCCGTTACCGTCGCCCTGCGGTGAAAGATTACAAGATTAGAAGATTGGAAGGTTCGTTTCTGCGATCTTTTTGGCCGAAGGGCAAAAAGGAGCATTTGACGCGACTGCGTCGCAATATCAAATTATTCCGCAAGCGTCATCCTTCGGAGCAAAATGCAAATTTTAAATAGAGTGTAGCACGGACTCTATAGTCAACGGGATGGTTCCAACAGTATGGAGTGCAATGACCGTGTCATTGCAGCAACAACCCTCACCTTGAATTCTTCTAGCAGACGTAGGGGCCGGGCATTAAACCGGCCTGAATAATTCACCGTGCGGGCCAATCTAAAGGTCGGCCCCTACAGACTTTCTGCGATCTTTTACCCTAACCGGGGATAATCACGAACAGGCTGGAGAGCCTGTCCCACATGGTTACATGTGATCTTTGAGATTTGCGATCTTTTGTGTGCAACACAAAAGGAGCATTTAAGTGGCGTAGGGACCGACGTATGCCAGTGGGCATCAGGCGGTTCTTTTTATTATTCCGTCATTGCGAGGAACGTTCGGCTCCGAAGGAAACGCGTGACGAAGCAATCTCATTGCACTAACCTAATATTCATAGAAAAGAGCTATGAGATTGCTTCGCCTCTTCGAGGCTCGCAATGACGATGGGGTAGAAAAGTTGTCGATGTTCGAACCTTTGGGGTGCGCTTCGCGTTAGGTCGCCCCGATTCTTTTTGTCCGCACTTTGGATTATGGAGTGCAATGACCGTGTCATTGCATAATATTACCGCAACAACGCGGTTGTTCATTCCAAAAAGCTTGCCAAGAGCTGATTTCTGAATAAACTTGCCATTCGGTTTGTAGAATAAACATCAAACGATTCAAACGGAGGAATTTGATGAGAAGAACAATCATGGGGTTGGTGGGTCTGGTAGTACTCGCCTTTGCCCAGAGCGCGATCGAGGGCTCCTGGGAAGGGGCAATCCAGCTGCCGAGTATGGAAATAGGCATGGAAGTGGCCTTTGTTTCTGAAGCAGAGGAACTTACCGCTACAATTGATATTCCCCCGCAGGGAGCCTTTGGGCTGCCCTTGAAGAATGTGAGTTTCGAGGACCCCAAGGTCTACTTTGAACTCCCAACGTCTCTGGCTAAAGCAATCTTCGACGGCAAGCTTGAGGAAGG